>SVEA01000057.1 GCA_015057615.1 Lachnospiraceae bacterium
AAAATCTTTTGTAATATGTTCATAATACCATTATGAAACAAAGAGGCACAAAAATAAACCCCTAATTCCCCTCATGAATGAGGGGCAAGGGGAGTTGAAGTGTCGAAGACACTTTTTTACTAAAAAAATCGATGAAAACTTATATTTTGTTTGCTTATTAAACTAATATGTATTATAGTAATAGTGTAAATAGTCTCGCAAAAAAACTGCGAACCTTTGGAAGAATAGCAAAAGCAGGTATTCTTCAGAATTTATCCCAAAAAACATGGGCGTTAGTGTCAAAAGCTAATTTGTAAAACAAACTTCATCAATTTGGACCATTTATGTGTTGATAAGTAATATGAAACATATTTCATTCGCAACACGTGTTTCCCAAAGCATTGCAAAAAACGCAATCCTTGGATTGAAGTACGTAATGGTAATGGTACATAAGATCATAAAACACATGATCTAAGTACCAACGACTTCAAACAGTTACGCATTAAAATATTGTTTCTTATTACTTAAGTTGTTCCTTTGTCAGGAAGGCTTTTGACTCTTATATCAATTATGGATATTCAAGAGCAGAAGAGGAAACCTTACATAGAAGTATGGATTATCAATGATAACCCTATCGCGAAAAGCGTAGGATTAAAATCATGAATAAATACAGGAGGATGATTAAGATGCAGGAATACAAAGCGTATTTAGATGAGAATCTTGGCTTTGAAGAAAGAGCAAAAGACCTGGTATCCAGAATGACCCTGGAGGAAAAAGTATTTCAAACCTTATACACGGCTCCGGCAATTGAAAGATTAGGAGTAAAGGCGTATAACTGGTGGAACGAAGCATTACATGGAGTAGCAAGAGCCGGAGTGGCAACTGTTTTCCCACAGGCGATCGGTCTTGCGGCAACTTTTGATGAGGATCTGCTGGAGGAGGTTGCGGATACCATTTCCACTGAAGGAAGAGCAAAGTTCAATATGCAGCAAAAGTACAACGATACGGATATTTACAAAGGGCTGACCTTCTGGTCGCCAAACGTTAATATCTTTCGTGATCCCAGATGGGGAAGAGGTCATGAAACCTATGGCGAGGATCCGTATTTAAGCTCCCGGCTTGGAGTAAGATTTGTCGAAGGTATTCAGGGACATGATAAGAAATATATGAAGGCAGCGGCATGTGCAAAGCATTTTGCAGTACATTCCGGTCCGGAGGATATAAGACACAGCTTTAATGCAGTCGTATCCAAGCAGGATCTGTATGAGACCTACCTGCCGGCATTTAAAGCATGCGTACAGGAAGCAGAGGTTGAGTCTGTCATGGGGGCATACAATCGGACGAATGGGGAGCCATGCTGCGGAAGCAAGACACTTTTAAAGGACATCCTTCGCGGCGAATGGGGATTTAAAGGTCATGTTACCTCCGATTGCTGGGCAATCCAGGATTTTCATGAATATCATAAGATAACATCAACACCGGAGGAATCTGTTACCCTGGCGATGAATAACGGGTGTGATTTAAACTGTGGTACCATGTACAGCCACCTTCTTTATGCAGTCCGGGATGGACTTGTGGAGGAGAAGACCCTGGATCAGGCGGTGATTCGGCTGGTAACGGCTCGTATGAAGCTTGGATTGTTTGATCATCCGGAGAAGGTATCCTTTAATCAGATCAGCTATGAGCAGGTAGACAATAAAGAGCATAAGAAATTAAATCTTAAGGCATCCAGAAAATCCATCGTTCTGTTAAAGAATGAGGATCAGCTACTTCCGTTGGATAAATCTAAGCTTAAGACGGTCGGAGTCATCGGACCAAATGCAAACAATCGCAAAGCATTGGTTGGTAACTATGAAGGAACCGCATCGGAGTATGTTACTGTTCTGGAAGGTATCAAGGAATACCTTGGCGAGGACATACGAGTATATTATTCCGAAGGATGCCACCTATTTAAGGAAAAGATACAGGGCTTGAGCGCTAAAAATGACCGATTGGCAGAAGCACGTGCGGTCTGTGATATGAGTGATGTTGTCATTGCATGCTTTGGTCTTGATCCCGGTTTAGAGGGAGAGGAAGGAGATCAGGGAAATGAATTTGCCAGTGGCGATAAGAAGGATCTGAACCTTCCGGGAATCCAGGGCGATATTATTAAAGAGCTCTATAAGAGCGGTAAACCGGTTATCTTGGTTCTCCTGTCCGGAAGTGCGTTAAGTGTCTGCTGGGAGGAGGAGCATATTCCGGCAATTATTCAAGGATGGTATCCGGGAGCACAGGGCGGCAGAGCAATTGCAGAGATGATTTTCGGAGAATATTCACCGGAGGGTAAATTACCGGTTACTTTCTATCGTACCACGGAAGAGCTTCCGGAGTTCACCGATTATAATATGGCAAATCGAACTTACCGTTACATGGAGAAGGAAGCACTTTATCCGTTTGGATACGGACTGTCCTATACCGACTTTGAACTGGATAATGTTTCGGTCAGCGCGGATGAAATCCTTCCAGGAAAGGATATTACCTGTACGGCGGAAATCACGAATACCGGCAGCCTGGCAGGAGCAGAAACTATTCAGGTCTATGTAAAGGTGAAGATGGATGAGGCTCCGAACTGGCAGCTGAAAGGTTTAAAGAAGGTATCCCTGCAGCCTGGCGAGAAAGAAACCGTAACAGTCACATTAAATGATGAAGCTTTCGGACTTTATAATAACGATGGCAAGCTTGTTCTAAATGAAGCGGAATATGAGATATATGTCGGAACTTGTCAGCCAGATCAAAGAAGTATTCAATTAACCGGAAAGACACCATACTGTAAGGTGCTTCGTGCAAAGGAAACGGTGGTTCTTTAAGAAAGGCATGGTTGTTTCGATGAAATTAGTAAATTACGATGCATCATGGAAAGATAAAGGCTACGAGCTTCCAGAGTATGACCGGGAGCAGATTCGCAATAATACAAGAGAAAATCCAACCTGGATTCATTTTGGTGCCGGTAATATCTTCCGTGGTTTCCCAGCAGCAGGCTTACAGAAGCTGTTAAATGGCAAAGCCTATGATAAAGGTGTTATTGTTGCGGAAGGCTTTGACTACGAAATTATTGAAAAAGCGTATACCCCTTTTGATGATTTGAGCCTTCTTGTCGTATTAAAATCCGATGGAAACATTGAGAAGAAAGTGATCGGAAGTGTTATGGAATCTCTGGCAGCAGACAGTACGAATGCAACGAACTGGGGGCGCTTGAAGGAAATCTTTGGAAATCTGGCATTGCAGATGGCAAGCTTTACGATCACAGAAAAGGGTTATAGTCTGGTTAACTCGAAGGGAGATTATCTTAATGCAGTAAGCTGTGATTTTAAAGAAGGTCCAAAGCAGCCGGGAAACATCATGGGGAAAGTGACCGCTTTACTATTTGAGAGGTATCAAAACGGAGCTTATCCGATCGCTATGGTCAGTATGGATAATTGTTCTCATAACGGTGATAAGCTGCTTGCAGCAGTAGAAACATATGCAAAGAACTGGGTAAATAACGGCTTTGCGGATGCAGGCTTCCTAAAATATATTAACGACCCTACTAAGGTAACCTTTCCATGGTCCATGATTGATAAGATTACACCAAGACCGGATGATAAAGTAAAACAAATGCTGACAAAAGACGGTTTTGAAGATACCGATCTTATTATAACAAGTAAAAACACCTATACCGCACCTTTTGTAAATGCAGAAGAAACGGAATATTTGGTGATCGAGGATGCTTTTCCGAACGGAAGACCGCCGCTTGAGAAAGCCGGCTTCCTATTTACGGACAGGGAAACCGTAGATAAGGTGGAGAAGATGAAGGTATGCACCTGCCTGAATCCGCTTCATACCGCACTTGCGGTTTATGGATGCCTGCTTTCCTATCATACGATCTGGGAGGAAATGCGCGATCCGGAGCTAAATAAATTAGTAAATAAAATCGGCTATGTGGAAGGAATGCCGGTGGTCGTTCATCCGGAGGTATTGAATCCGCAGGATTTCATTGATGCCGTGATACAGCGCCGCCTTCCGAATCCGTTCATGCCGGATGCCCCGCAGAGAATTGCAACCGACACCTCGCAGAAGATACCGATTCGCTTTGGCGAAACCATAAAAGCCTATGTAAAGAGTGATCATTTGAAGGTAACCGATCTCACCTTTATTCCTCTTGCAATCGCAGGCTGGTGCAGATATCTGATGGGAATCGATGATGAAGGCAATGAATTTACGCCGAGTCCCGATCCCATGCTTGCCGAGCTGCAGAACTATATTAAGGATATAAAGCTTGGAGACAGGATCCGCAAGGGTGCATTAAAGCTAATTCTTTCCAATGATAAGATATTTGCCGTTAATTTATATGAGGCAGGTCTTGGAGAAAAGATCGAGGGCATGTTTGAAGAGCTGATTGCCAGAAAGGGAGCCGTAAGAGCAACCTTGAAAAAATATCTTAAGGAATCCGATCAATAAATGAAATACCGAAGAAACTTAATCAAGGAAAGTACTGAATTAAATCCGATTAATAGATGAAATACCGGAAGAACTTAATCCATGATATGAGCGACAAAAGCCGATTTATAAACTCAACTTCGTCAATTTGCATAATATATGTGTTGACAAGTAATATGAAGCAAATTTCATTCGCAACACATGGTCCCACAAAGCACTACATAAAACGCAGTACTTGGATTGAAGTACGTAGTGGTACATAAGACCACAAAATACGTGGCCTAAGTGCTAACGACTTCAAACAGTTGCGAATTAAAATATTGTTTCCTATTATTTAAGTTTTACCTTGCTTTGTGCAAATTGATGAAGACGATTTGTTAAGAAGGCTTTTGCCGGTCTAATCTTAATCCATGTTTTAAATGTTAAAAGCCGAGATATAAAACGAATTTCATCAATTGGTTAGGAAGACTTTTGACAATAAACGCATAAATTGAATTCGTTGTACGCGGAACGTGTAGATTGACGAAGCTCATTTATGCGTTTATTGATTCCTGGCAGGCAGATTGCATGCTATGGGATTATATAATTCATGAACCTGAATAGAACCTTATATAAATCTCGGAAAGTGTGTATTGATTCAGAATAGCAGCACTGCAATCATAGATAGAAGCTTATAGATTCAGGTAAGGCATCCAAGAAATATACATATAGTCCTAATAATCGAGATATATTCCATACAGAATGGAGGCTGCTTGATATTTTGGTAGTTATCTCTAATATTCTGTTATATAATAGAAGTTAACAGGAAGGAATGGAGGTAACGATATGCAGGATAACAACAGAAAGGATCGGAAATTTAAGATATATCAGGCGGTTTTGTTAGGGTTAATTCTCGTATTGGCATTTCAGATCTATAAGAGCCGAAGAAAGATTGGGAGTATGGAGCAGTGCCTGGCAACGCTTAACAGCCAGCTATACAGCATGGAGAATGAACTAAGAAACAGCATTTATCAGCTGGGAGATCGGTTTGATGATGCCATGGACGATGTGGTAAGCTATCAGTTTCAATATGAGAAGTTAGATCCAGAGAAGGAAGAGGTAACCCTTTGTTTCACTTTTGATCTAAGGCAGGCTGCAGCAGCTGCTTCCTACTATGTAAGCTACTCTCCGGTGGACGAAGAGAACTACAAAGAGGTAGAGGCAAGTCCTTCTGGAAGCACAGGTTTTACCTGTGACCTAACCTTATCCATGGATTATAATTATAATTTTAAGATAATAGAGAAAACAGATGAGGAAATTCGCCAGCTCCGGCACGACACGATCAATAATTATCTGTATGAGGATTATTATGTTCGAAGAGCTTTTGTTGACAGCTCGAGTGCATCCGAAAACAGCGAGCGGATATCCTATAGTTTTCATATGGAGAATAACACCTTTGGTCAAGCGGAATATGAAATAGAGAAGGTTGATCTAATCCTTTCTGCCATGGATACGGTGGTTTATCAGGAGGACATTACAAAAAATAAGGAGCAATATACGGTATATGCAAAGACCTCAGGGGATGGCAGCAGTTCCTATGCGGTACCGGAAACAGTCGTTCCAAGTATGGAATCAGGCAGGGATCTTGAATATGGTGATAAAGCGGATCTTGGGGATATCCGGAGGGAAAGTTTCTATGCAACGGTTTCGAAAGAGCAGCTAAAGGAAAACTTCCCTGAGATTTTTGAAAACCAAGAAAAGTTTACTAATATTCTGCAATATGAAATCGTTGTTACCCTAAAAAACGGTGACAGCATCAAAGCGTATTAAGCCATTATATACTTATAGTTTCAATTCATTCACCGGAGCATGACAGCTATGATTTTCGCATAGATAGTAGGTTACCCCGTCATTGATCATACGGTAATCCTTCGTATAAGCTGCAATTTCCTTAAGCGCATTGGCATTCTTCTCTGTTTTCATCAGTACTACAGTATTCGGCTCGAAGTGTTCGGATAGATATCCGGTCAGTTCTGAAACGTTGATTTTTGCATCCGAATCCTGGCTGCCTCCCTTTTTCCCCGTATCCTCTGCTGCAACACAGACAATCTCCTTGCCTGGATAAAGAACACCCAAAAATGCGATTAAGGAGAAGCTATGACCGGAAGGGTAATCCTTTACTTGTCCGGCTAAAAAGCTTAACTGCTTGTCAGAGTATTCGGTAAAATGGGGGCATGCTGTAATATGGGATAATCTTTGGAGCACATATCCTGCGATAGAGTTACCGGAGGGGATCGCTCCATCATAAACCTCTTTCGGACGGTAGATGAGCTGTTCGGAATCCCTGGCATTCAGGAAGAAACCTCCGTTTTTATTATCCCAGAATTTCTCAATCATTTTGTCTGCCAAATCGACTGCCTGTTTTAGATAATTTAGTTCAAAAGTAGAATCATACATTTCCAATAATGCCATACAGTAAAATGCATAATCATCCAAAAGACCCGGATAATCCGTACTGCCATCGCGATATCGTACATAGAGGTATCCGTTGCTATCCATCAGTTTGGTATTGATAAATTCGATTGTATGCCGTGCAGTATCTAAATACGCTTCCTCTTGCAGAATCCGCGCAGCCTTGGCATATGCTATAATCATTAAGGCATTCCAGGAGGTTAGTATTTTATCATCTTTATGCAGAGGATTACGATCCTGCCGGAATTGATAGATCTTTTCGCAGAGGTGGATCACCCTTTCGTTATCGGACTTTAATTCGCCCGCTTGAATCAAATTTGGAATGGAAGAGCCTTCAAAATTGCCTTTCTTTGTGATATCAAAATAATCGCAGAAGAAGGAACTATCCTTATTATCTAATACTTTATTAATTTCTTCCGGAGTAAAAACATAGTATTTACCTTCCACGCCACTGGTGTCTGCATCCTGAGCAGAGTAGAAGCCACCTTCGGGTGAAGTCATCTCCCTGCGGATATACTTTAAGATTTGCTCAGCAACCAATCGATAAAGAGGGTTCTTCGTATATTGGAAAGCTTCCAAATAAACAGTGGTAAGAAGAGCATTATCATAGAGCATTTTCTCAAAATGAGGAACCAGCCATTTTGCATCGGTAGAGTATCTGGAAAAACCATAACCGATGTGATCAAAGATACCACCGCGGTACATATGCTTTAATGTATTCTCTACCATGAATAAGGACTGCTCATCCTGTTCTACGCAGGCATAGCGAAGGAGAAACATCAGATTATGGGGAGAGGGAAACTTTGGCTCGTTTCCAAAGCCGCCAAAATCATGGTCAAAGCTCTGCTGGAATTGGGTTACGGCAAGATTAATAAGATCTCTTGAGATGGTTCCGGTATCGGAACGGCCCTCAAATTCCCGTTTCATAATTGCAGTCAGCTGTTCTCCAGTTTGGACCATATCTTCCGGATTCTTATGCCATTGAAGATCTACCTGGGATAGAAGGTCGATAAGACCCACGATCCCGTAACGGGAATATTTCGGAATAAAGGTTGCAGCATAGAAGGGTTTCTGATCCGGTGTCATAAGAATTGTCAGCGGCCAGCCACCCTGACCGGTCGTCACCTGGCATACGGTCATGTATACAGTATCGATATCCGGTCGTTCCTCCTTATCAACTTTTATGGATACGAACGACTTGTTCAAAAGGGCAGCAACTTCCTCATCTTCAAAGCATTCGTGTGCCATAACATGGCACCAGTGACAAGTGGAATAGCCAATGGAAAGGAAAATCGGCTTGTTTTCCTTTTTCGCCGTTTCAAACGCTTCGTTCCCCCAGGGGTACCAGTTTACGGGATTATAAGCATGCTGTAATAAATAAGGCGATTTCTCATTAATCAATAGATTAGGTATTTTGTTTTTAGGCATTGCGCACCACCGTTCATATTGTATTTCTAAGTATTATGCCCTAAATAAAAAAGATTATATGGGAAATTTTCATTAATCAGCTATTGGCTTTATTAGCTGACTTCATAGCACATCACCACCTTAATTTATTTAATTGCATGCATTGTTTACCGTTCTCAATCATTGCTAATCGTATTCTTGTAGAATAAGATTGAATATAGTAAAATAGTTAAGTGGATTTGTTTGGTTTTTATTATATATAGTCAAAGAGTTAAAGGGTGGATATTAATGGATTATCGATAAAAATATGATGGATGATGAAGAGTATTGTAAAGTGATTTTGGGATTCTTGAACAATGTAAGCTGACTTTTTAATTAAAGAGAATAGTATATTAATTATGGGTGTTGCAGATAATATTATAAAATATCCACAAGGAGGTAATTAATTGACTACTCGGAAAAATGCCCTCAATACCGGTAAACCTAAAAGCAACCGATCCGATACTACGGATAAAAACACAGAAAGTAACGATGCTGGGAATACAAATACGGATAATCGGGAATCAATCGGCAGTATGCAAGATTATGTAAGCGGTGATGCTGCCAGATCATCATCCAGTCATAAATTCCAAAAGAATACTACCGGTAAAAAGTTATAATAAATATAAGATAAGGCTGCTTCTCTCACTAGTGAATTCGTGGAGAAACAGCCTTTATTAAATAATTGGAAGATGTAGGATATAACATCCTCATTATGACTGTTACGGTTTGTCTTACACTCAAGATGCTTTTAGGAATGTTGAATTATTATTTTGTTGGAAGCTTAAGCTTCTGACCTACATATAGGGTAGTCTTTTTTAAATTGTTTAACTTAATAATTTCCTTAAATCGGTTTCCCTTGCCAAGATGCTTGCTGGAAATTTTCCATAGAGTGTCACCTTTTTTTACTTTAACTACCTTATATGTTGGAGTTTGTATTTTACCATCTGCACCTATCACTTTATACCTTACATTATTTTCCTTGGCGTATTTATGTGCTGCTGAATTCTCATGAACTAGAATTGTAAAAGTTTTTGCACATGAAATAAAAGTATTTTCATGAATTTTTTTGACTGAAACCGGGATTTCTAGTTCTTTTAAATTTTTACAACCGTTTGCGTAAGAAAAAATATCACCAATCTCCGTCAATTTATTAGACAATCGAAGAACTTCCAGTGACTTACACCGTTCAAATGCACCATCTCCTATTATCTCAACATTATCCTTTATATACACTTCTTTTAACTTTCCACAGCCAGCGAATGCACCTTTCCCGACTTCGATTAATGATTCCGGCAAAGTAACTTTTGTAATAGTAGAAAAAGACATTGATGATCCGGCAAGTTTTGTAACTCCTTCCGGAACAATTACCTCTCCTTTTGCGTTATATCCACTAATTAAGATATTGTTTACAATAACAATATCTGATTCTGCTTCTTTAGCTTCCAACCAAGGAGTGTTAAAAAATGCCATCTTGCTATCAATTGTGGTAACGCTTTTAGGAATAGTAATCTCTGATAAATTTCTACAAGAACCAAATGCCATAGTAGCAATTGTAGTAACACTATCTGGAATATCAATCTTAGTCAAACTGGTACACATATAAAAAGCATTTACACCTATTTTAGTTACTGTATCCGGTATAACCACACTTGTGATCGTATCATTATAGTTAAGTCCATTGTTGGCTGCAGCCTCGCCACCACCGATTTCTATTACCCCGTCAGGAATAATCACTTCTTTCGCAGAACCTTTGTATTTCTTTAATACTCCATCCTCTATAACAAAATCTGATGATTTACTGGTTCCTTCTGCTTTTATATCCTTAGCTTTCACATCCTTAGATGAGCCAAAACCTATCAATGAAATAATTAGTATAGTGATAAATCCTGAAAGTAAAACCTTATTGTTCATAATATTCATTCCTTTACTTTATATATTTTTAACTAATCTCCTGGACTTGTATCAAGAGTTTAGACACAAGTCCATTTGCCCCTTAATAGTCTGTATTTTCAAAACTTATCGTACTATAATGCTTCAAAACAGTGGTATCCGTTACTCCTGTATCAACTGCATTATCATGAAAGTTTGCCACAACATACTGTTCACTACCAGCACAATTAAAACCAAAGGGTTGCTACGATTATAATTAATACAAAGCAAAAGGTTAGCCTTTAATGGCTAACCTCCTACTCTATACAATTATTTAGCCGGTATTTTAAGTTTCTGTCCTACATGGATCGTAGTATTCTTTAAATTATTTAGCTTCATAATTTCCTTAAAACGATTTCCCTTACCAAGATATTTGTTAGAAATCTTCCATAGAGTATCACCCTTTTTTATTTTTACCTCAGTATATGTTGGCATTTGTATTTTACCGTCTGCACCTATCACTTTATACCTTACATTATTTTCCTTGGCGTATTTGTGTGCGGCAGAGTTCTCATGAACTAAAATGGTAAAAGACTTTGCACATGAAATAAAAGTATTTTCATGAATTTTTTTAACTGAAGCCGGAATTTCTAGTTCTTTTAAATTTTTACAACCGTTTGCGTAAGAAAAAATATCACCAATTTCCGTCAATTTATTAGACAATCGAAGAACTTCCAGTGACTTACACCGTTCAAACGCACCATCTCCTATTATCTCAACATTATCTTTCATGTATACTTCTTCTAACTTTCCGCAACCAGAGAATGCGTATTCTCCGATTTCGATTAATGATTCCGGTAAAGTAACTTTTGTAATAGCAGAAGACATTGATGAGCCGGCAAGTTTTGTAACTCCCTCCGGAACCGTTACCTCTCCCCTTGCGTTACGTGCACTGATTAAAACGTTATTTACTATAACAAGGTCTGATTCTGCCTCCTTTGCTTTCAACCAAGGAGTTCCCAAAAAAGCATCCCCGCCAATGGTAGTAGTACTTTCAGGAATATAAATTTTTGATAAGTTGCTACAAAAACTAAATGCATGACTCCCAATTGTAGTAGTGCTTTCAGGAATACGAATTTCTGATAAGCTATCACAATTACTAAAGGCTCCCGAACCAATGGTGGTAACATTTTCAGGAATATTTATTTCCGACAAACCACTACTCATGTAAAAAGCCCACGTACCTATCTTTGTTACGGAATCTGGAATAACCACTTTTGTAATCGTACCGTTGTAGTTAAGCCCATTGTTTCCTAAAAAATCTCCACCACCAATTTCTTTTACGCCATCCGGAATAATCACTTCTGTTGCAGAGCCTTTGTATTTCTTTAATACCCCATCCTCTATAACAAAATCGGATGATGTATTGCTCCCTTCTGCTTTCACATCCTTAGATGAGCCAAAACCTATCAATGAAATAATTAGTATAGTGATAAATCCTGAAAGTAAAACCTTATTTCCCATGACATTCATTCCTTTACTTTATATATTCTTAATTTAATCTCCGTTTTCCCCTGAAAAGTTTTTATTTTCAAAGCTTATCATACTATAATGCTTCAAAACCGTGGTATCAGTTACTCCTGCATCTACTGCATTTTTATAAAAGTTTGCCACAACATACTGCTCACTTACTGGCAAGTTTGAATTATAGAATTCACCTGTGGTATCGCCTGATGCATGAAAATCGTGCCCTACAGGAACATCTGTCCTCTTTTGTTCGAATCTATATAATACATTTCTTTCCACTCTAAGTGCCATCCTATATCTTCTTGGTTTTACTGTTGTATTATCTGCTCGTGGAGGTATGGTTTCATTTGTATGTTTAATTCTAGTCCAAGGAGATGAAGTTGATGTTCTTTCATATGTTGAGTGTGCAAATGTATCTGTGGCAGTATGCATCGCTACTCCAAATAGAAATGCCTTTCTACAAGAATTATTTGAATATGTTGTCCTAACCTTGTTATCTAAATCATTTTTAAATGCTCTTTTGATTCTATCAAACATTTTATTTGATAACCCTGGTATATCAGTTTGTAGTACATCTTCATAACCATTGCCTTTTCCATATTCATTAGCTATTTTAATCATATACCTATAACATGCAACATAATTCACTGGTATAGAAAGACTCTTTAATCTAAAGTAACCGTGGAATTCCGGATTTGCATCCATACCTGTAAGAATTGAGGATAAATCTTGATATCTAGCTCCTTCCTTCATTGCTTTTAGTTCATTTGTCATTGTTTTATCAGCAAAAATTGATTCATGGACAGGTCCCTGCCAATTAGCATTTAAAAGTATTTCGTCTTGCGTATTATCATAAGGGATTATCTCTGTTTGATTAGGCTCTACTACAATCGGAACATTTTGCTGGTATTGTTCGGCAACGGTATCATAAATAGTATTTGCATAATTATAATCGATTAAGCCAGCACCTGTACCCGCTTGTGAAAGAGATTTACTACTTGCCTCTAAAACTGCTCTTACAAATCCGCTATCTTTAGACAAATCCTTTTGCCATATCAAACTGGAAACACCAACAACATGGGGTACTGCCATACTTGTTCCACTAACAATAACATCTTCACCGGCAAAACCGGTAGCACGTATTGCCACTCCGGGAGCAAATACATCCAACTCTTTCCCGGTTGATGTCATCTTACTAATATTACCTTGTGAATCAACTGCACCAACTGCTACTACATTTTCAAAAGCGGCTGGATATTCCACAGGACCACCTTCACCGTTATTACCGGCAGATGCTATGACTAATATATCCCTCTCTACGGCGGCATCAATAGCTGTTTTTAAAGCCTCTGAATATTCCACTGACCCAAAACTGATACTTATGATATCGACACCCTTTTCAATTGCCCAATAGATTCCATCTAAAACTCTACTTAAAGGTGCTTGATTGTTCTCATCCAGTACACGTGCTGAGTATAACTCAAT
>SVEA01000058.1 GCA_015057615.1 Lachnospiraceae bacterium
CATATTCGTAGGTTGCAGCTCCGTCCTGATCCGCAACAAAGTTCTCATCGTAGCTGATAATTGGATCGGTAAACCAGCTGATAATCTGGTTGTCATAATTATCTTCGTAGAAGCAGGGATTTAGCACTCCGGCAAAGGCAGAGTTTGCTACCAGTGCAACCTGCAGCGTTCCGCCCTCGATGCCCGGTTTATAATTTACTACTTCCGCCGGGAAAAGCAAAGCCTGCTCTGCAGCTTCCTCAATCGGAGCAGGGGTAGCTTCTGCAGGAGGGTCTTCCTGCACCTCCTTGTTAACCTCTTCTTTGGTATCTTTCCCGGTATCTTCTCCTTCTGTAGTCTTACTCTCAGAAGCCGGCGGTGTATCGTCATTTTTTTTACTTCTGGAGCATCCGTATAAAGCGGAGATGATCAGTACAACCAACATTAATACGGCAATTACTTTTTTCATAAAGTTACTCCTTTCCATGTTTTTATACAACCCTTTGTTTGGCATCCGCTGCCCGTTTGACAGCCTGCCCAACAAAATTTATGCACAGCATCATTACAACGATGAGTAAGGATGCCGGTAACCATTGCCAATACCTTCGCTGCATATTTTCAGGAATCCTTGCATAGCTAATCAGAGTTCCAAGACTCGGGGTACTAAAGGGCAATCCAAACCCCAGGAAGGTCAAACCGGTTTCCAATCCCATATTGGCGGCAAGATTCAAGGTAAGATTAACAATAATAAGAGAAGCAATATTCGGAAGCACCTCCCGCAGCATAATGACAATATTTCTCGTACCTAACGTTTTCGATGCCTGAACATAATCCAGGTTACTCTGCTGCAGGGTCTTTGCACGGATCAGCCGCGCCTTGCCGTTCCATCCGAAGGCAGTCATAACCAAGATAAAGGTAAATACATTATATTTCGGTATCAGGGATACGATTACAATAATGAACATCAAGGTAGGCAGCATTGCCAGAAAATCAAGGATACGCATGATGACATTATCTACTCTGCCGCCGTAGAACCCAGATACTAATCCGATAAGAATCCCGATGATACCGCATAGTATCGTTACACCAAAGGCAATCAGGATAGAATTTCTTGCCCCCAAAAACAGCTGCGTCAGCATATCGCGGCCGGAGCCGTCCGTACCGAGCGGATATTCCTCGGAGGGCGGTTTGTTCATAAGCGCCAGGTTGACCTTTCCTGAACTGCCGGTATCTGCATAGGAGGATCCGATAAATACGGTTAACATAATGGCTAAGAACAAAACAAAGGATACCAGTGCAAATTTATCATGAAGGATCTCTTTCCAAACCAGCTTAGCAAAAGAAGGGGGTTGACTGTAATCTTTTGGTGCAGCTACGGTGTTATCCAGGCCGATTTCTTTTCTTTCTTCCACCTTATTTCCTCCTTTCC
The DNA here is from genome assembly GCA_015057615.1 of Lachnospiraceae bacterium. Lineage (GTDB taxonomy): Bacteria > Bacillota > Clostridia > Lachnospirales > Lachnospiraceae > Mobilitalea. Next base: position 1,409 of record SVEA01000058.1, read on the forward strand.
TATTTGATTCGTATCCGGGGATCCACCAGGGACATGATGATATCGGACAGCAGAGTCCCCAGTACCGTAAGCACCGCGAATAAAATAATTAAGGCATTGACGACGGCATAATCTCTTCGCTGAATGGATTCCAAAAACAATTTTCCCATTCCCGGATAGGAGAACACATTTTCAATAAAGATGGAACCGCTGAGCAGGAAAGCAATGTCGTATCCCATCAAAGAGGCAACCGGCAAAAGGGCATTTCGAAAGATGTGTCCGGAATATACCTTCTTCTCAGGAACCCCTTTGGAACGCGCTGTTACAACAAAATCCGAATTTTTATAATCAATGATTTCACTTCTTAAATATTGTATAATACTAACGGTATAAAGAAGAGCACCGGTCAGGGCTGGAAGAATCATATGATAGATACGGTCCAGATAGTATGGCAGGGTACCGGCGATATACTTGACATCCGCACTACCTCCCATCGGGAACCATTTTAATTTAAAGGCAAATACAAAAATATTAATCAGGCCAAAGACAACGGAAGGCATGGCAAGTGCAAGAAAGGTATAGAATACGATGATCTTATCCGGCGGCTTTTCATTGTACCTGCCGGAAAGGATGCCCAGCGCGATGCCAAGGATATACATCAGGATGGTAGTTAAAAGGGACAGCCAGAAGGTATTGAGTGCCCGCTCGCCGATGAGCGTGGTGACCGGTATCTTATACGCCGTACTTTCCCCTAAGTCACCCCGAAGTGAATTCCCCAGCCAGCGGCCGTATTTTACATACCATGGATCGTAGAAGCCCCATTGCTGGCGCAGCTCTTCTAATCGAACCGGTGAGACATTGGGATCGATTTTCCCGGTAAGGGCATCTCCCGGCATAAAGTTTGCTAATATAAACACCAGTAAGCTAATCATAAAAACCTGCGGTATCAGGATTAATAATCTTCGAACAATTGTTTTCCACATATGCATTCCCTACTTTCTATGGTAAAGCGACATAATGATTGTCGCTTAATTTCTTCAAATCATACACCTGATTATCAGGAGTGTAGTACCGGTGGAAATTCTGCGCATATTCCACAGAGACCTGATCACGGAGGTTCTGGGATTCCTCCCTTTTGCCCGGATCCATATCTGGGATCGCCGCCATAAGACGCTTGGTATAAATATGTACGGGATTATTAAAAATTTCAGCATTGCTGCCCTCCTCGACGAAGCGTCCCTTGTGCATAATCGTAATCTTAGAGCACATATGCTGAACTACGCCTAAATCATGGGAGATAAACAGGTAAGCAAGTTTGAATTGCTGCTGGATATCCTTCATATAATTTAAAACCTGAGCCTGTACTGATAGATCCAAGGCAGAAACCGGTTCATCCGCGATAATCAGTCTGGGCTTTAGGGCAATCGCCCGGGCAATCCCGATCCGCTGCCTCTGTCCGCCGGAAAATTCATGGGGATATTGGATCGCTGACTCCGGTGGCAGACCGACAATATCTAAGAGCTCATCTACCTTTTTACGTTCCTCATTTCTTGATAATTTCTCAAAGTTCCGAAGCGGCTCTGCGATGATATCCAATACTCTTTTCTTTGGATTAAGAGAGGAATACACATCCTGGAAGATCATTTGGACTCCTCTTCGGTAGGGAGAGTGATTCTTACCGACATACCGGGTAATGTCCTCTCCTGCAAACAGGATCTGTCCCTTTGTTATTTTCTCCAGACCGATAATCGCTTTGCCTGTGGTACTTTTTCCGGAGCCGGATTCCCCGACAAGACCCAGCGCCTCCCCTTCTTCGATCGCAAAGGAGATCCCGTCAACCGCCTTGACATAGCCTTGGGTACGGCCGAAGATACCTCCCCGGATGGGGTAATATACCTTTAAATCGTTAACTTCCAGTAATGACACGGCTTTTTCTCCTTTCCTCTTTAAAATGAAAATGCCGGAAGCAGGTGCATAGAACAAAATGCCCGGGGTGTACCTCGTGATAAACCGGATTTTCCTCATGGTAGTAAGGTTCGATCCAGGGAATCCTGGGGGAAAACCGGCAGCCGTCCCGTTTCTGTAAGAGCAGGGAGGGAACCATGCCTTGAATGACATGAAGGCGGTCAGCTTCCGTGTCACCGGAGGATTTACTGGGCATGGATGCCATCAAAGATCGGGTATAGGGATGGAGCGGATTCGAGAATAGTTCATAGACATCGGCTGTTTCAACAATCTGTCCGGCATACATTACAGCGACTTTATCTGCCATTTCCGCAACCACACCTAAATCATGGGTGATTAAGATAATCCCGGATCGCATTTCCTTTTGCAGCTTCTTAAGCAGATCCAGAATTTGTGCCTGAATGGTTACATCCAGAGCCGTCGTTGGTTCATCCGCAATCACCAGGGAGGGCTTGCATGCCAGAGCGATAGCGATCATTGCCCTCTGGCGCATACCTCCGGAGAGCTCATGGGGAAACTGGTCGTAGGTTAGTGCAGGCGCTTCGATTCCTACATCCTCCAAAAGCTCCATGGCTCTTTGCTGCTTCTCCTTATTGCTTAGATTCGTATGGTAGGTAAGGCTTTCTTCAATCTGTGCGCCGATTTTCATTAAGGGATTGAGTGCGGTAAGCGGATCCTGAAAGATCATTCCGATATCTCTGCCGCGAATCTGGTTTAGATCAGTAATATTTAGCGAGAGCAAATCCTGGTTTTGAAAAGAAATCCTGCCCTCGATTTTCGTGAATGCCGGATTATGCAGCCGCATAATAGAAAGAGCCAGTGCGCTTTTTCCGCATCCTGACTCACCGACAATGGCAAATACCTCATTCTCTTTTACAGACATAGAAACCCCGTCAACGGCTGCATAATACTTCCCGTTGATCCGAAAGGATGTTACAAGATTACTGATGGTTAACAGCTCTTTCTCTGTCATCATAATTACCATACCTTTCTTGACTACCTGCAAACTTTGGGCTGCAGGCGTGGTATTTGCAAAGCGAATTAATTCGCTTACGCCCATGCTTTTTAGGCATAAATCCTGAAGAATAGCTACCTTTGCTATTCTTGTAAAGTCTCTATTATATAAAAGAGACTTTCTACTTGCAGTTCTTTGCGAGACTATTCATACTACGCCCATGCTTTTTGGGCATAAATCTCGAAGAATAGCCGTTTTTGCTATTTTTGTAAAGTCTCTTTTATTTAAAAGAGGCTTTCTGCTCGCAGTTTTTTTGCGAGACTATTCATACTACCCCTGCCTCAATATAGAGTTATCGAAAGGGTAAACTATGACGAAGGCTATCGAAGATATCTGCAATAGCTCGTTCATGTTTTTATAACTAATTATATTAGTAAAATTGGATTTCATTCGTAACATATGGAAATTTGGACCAAATTATATGCACTTTATCAATTTAATGCGAGTGTGTTCCGCTTTTGTTGTTATTTCTATGGATTTTTGGTATGAAAAACAGTATAATATCTGACAGAGCAAAAAATGATTTAATAGAAATGAGGTTAAAATGAAAGATGAAAAAGTACTAACGAAGCAGGATTTCTATTATGATTTACCCGAGGAATTAATTGCACAGGATCCCTTGGAGGATCGTTCGGGTTCAAGACTGCTGGTCCTGGATAAAGAAACCGGTGCTATGGAGCACACCATTTTTAAGAAGATAGGGCAGTATTTAAGAAAAGGGGACTGCCTGATAATCAATAATACGAAGGTAATTCCTGCAAGGCTGATCGGAGAGAAGATACATGAAGACGAAAGTCCGGCGGGAGAAGAGGTTCATGGAGCCAGGATAGAGCTGCTGCTTTTAAAAAGAAGAGAGAATGATATCTGGGAAACGCTTGTAAAACCAGGAAAGAAAGCAAAGACCGGTACCAAAATCAGCTTTGGAGGCGGGCTTTTAATTGGTGAAATTATAGATGTGATCGAGGATGGGAATCGTTTGGTCAAGTTTTACTACCAGGGTATTTTTGAGGAAATTCTGGATCAATTGGGAGAGATGCCGCTCCCTCCCTATATTACGCATGAATTAGCTGATAAAAACCGTTATCAGACGGTCTATGCAAAGTATGAAGGCTCCGCAGCTGCTCCTACCGCAGGTCTGCATTTTACAAAAGAGTTGCTGCATGAGATTGAAGAAATGGGGGTTACCATAGTCAGTGTGACCTTGCATGTAGGTCTTGGCACCTTCCGTCCGGTTAAGGTGGATAATATCCTGGAGCACCATATGCATTCGGAATTCTATCAGGTCAGTGAGGAAGCTGCCACACAGATCAATGAAATCAAGAAAATGGGCGGAAGAATTATCTGTGTAGGAACAACCAGCTGCAGAACGATCGAGTCCGCAGCGGATGAGAATGGAATTCTTCATGCCGGAAGCGGAGATACTTCGATCTTTATCTATCCGGGATATCAGTTTAAGATCATGGATGCTTTGATAACGAATTTTCACCTGCCGGAATCAACCCTGATGATGCTGGTTTCGGCTCTGGGAGGACGGGACCATATCATGGCAGCCTATGCGGAAGCGGTAAAAGAACGATACCGGTTCTTCAGCTTTGGTGATGCGATGTTTATCCGGTAGGGGAGTACCTGCCGGAATTGTTTTGGAAATGAGTACAAAATTATAATTCTACCAGTTAAAATGGCCTGTCCAAATAATTGACAGGCCATTTCGATTCTTCATTTAATAGTCAATTACATCAAGTCTTAAATATCGAGTAATAGGATTAATCTCAAATGAAAGTAGAAATGTTAATATCTTATGATTATCTCATTTAGATATGGTGTTAATTCCCCTGCCTCCTGAGCAAGATACATTGTATTTACGGCAATTTCTTGTATTCCATCATAATCGCCCGCGGCATAGTCATAGACGTCATGGAGAGTAAACTCACTAGTAGTTTTCTTCCAATAGAAGCTATGAATACTATAGTACAAATCTTTTTGTTGTGTTGTTCCTGAATTTTCAAAGACATCACTTCCATGTGATGCGGAACCCATCATTATCTGCCCCATAAGTGGAGAAGCTAGTACTCTTGTCCCATAATAAGGATGATATGTAGACATGTATGTGGTGTTTTCCTGCATGTGAGCTAAAAGCTCAGCTGACAATAAATAACCATTGTTGGAGAACCATGTTATTGCAGCTGCAATAGCCACTGTATAAACTGGGTTGCTCACCTTAGCAGAAATACTGTCCGCCATGTTTGTATTGTATTCGTAATTTACATAATCATCCAGAAGGCTATTTATAGTATTAATTAATCTTTTCAATTTGTTTATATCTTCTGCATTATTAGTATTATTCTTTTCCTGCTCTAACAACAATATAAAATCCCTTAATCCTGTCTCAATATCACTGCCTTGATTATTTAAGTCTTGCTCAATTAATGCAATATTTTTTTCAAGTTCTTTATTTATAGTCAACGTATTTGATGCTTCTATATCTGTCATTGCAAGAGCTGTAGCATTTTGTGAGACCAATGCTATAATTAATAGTAAACTACAAATCACTCTGATTTTCTTCATCATAACTATTTCCTCCTTATAAATTGCTGTGTACGCATCCGCATTGTATCATAATGACCTAAAATATATTTTACTTACAAATCAATGGAATCACCTCCTTAGTAGGTGTATAAAACTTAAAAAATATTCAGATATTCATAAAATGGATTAAATTAAACTTTCAATAAAAAACACTTGATTTCTATCAGGAAAATATAAAACAATTAAGGTCTTACCGTATTGAATAAATTTTTGCCATAAGTAATAGTGCGTAAACTTTGGTTCGCGATCCTCTGGAATGTTTAAAGCAGATGTGACTGCTCGTACAAATTCTTCAATTTCATTATGATTAAGAGCAGTTGAATTACCATTACAAACTTGAATGTTCTTTGAGCTTTTCTGAAGAGTAATCAGATTTGAATTATCAATTTCATTTGTTGTAAAAATGGTATATCGATTACCTTTTCCCTGAAAATCATGTTTATCCTGGCTCTGATAAATGGATTTATAGTTTGAGGGAATATCAATGTCCCAATTGGATTCATAGATGTGTTTTTGTGTTGGGACACTCCTATCAAAATAATATACTAATACTGGAACTAAAATAATTCCCAAGATAATAATTGTTAAGATGATTTTTTTAAATCTCATATTGTAAACGTACCTCCCATAGCTCTATCAAAGTTCTACTGTAAATATCTGTAGTTGATAACATACAGTGATTTATTTATCTGTCTAATTATTTAATTATGTATTATTGATTTGAGAGTCAAAAGCCTTCCTGACAAATCACCTTCGGCAATTTGCACAAAGCAAGGTAAAACTTAAGTA
>SVEA01000059.1 GCA_015057615.1 Lachnospiraceae bacterium
CATGAGCCTCCAGTTTTGATGATTGTTTCTAGACAACTCAATTATACCAAAACTAGCGGATTCATGCTATTTATTTGCCAGTTATTATTGAATTTTCAAGGTGCATAGGCACTTATCCAAGTGCGAAGTTTGAGTTATTAACACATAAAAAGCTTGGTTTCCTTAAATCAAGGACTTCCAAGCTTTCTTTATATATAATGATTAGCCCGACAAAAGTCTCTTAACAAATTGATAAATTCGAGTTTATAAATTGACTTTTTTCGTTCAGCACTTCCGGTGAAAATTCAAGTTTTTGTGTATTTATAATCCTAGCTTGGTTTCAACTTCTTCTGCTGATAACCAGCCTTTCTCCCTTGCTGATCTTTCCCCTTCTTCCAGCTTCGCCAACAATCGGATTGTTGCATTCAATACTTCGGTATCGTTTTTCAAATCGGATATTGGTCTAATATTTGGCATAAATACCATCCCCTCATATCATATTTTATCGTGAAAATATTGTTATCAACAACTATAGTACACTATACCACTTAATATAACCTCATCTTCCGTGATATATCAAAGTTTTTACGTATCCCCTCTTTGACCGTCAGTGAATAGCCATATTCCTAGCGTATTCCCCGGCTAATGGTGGAAATAGCAGAAACCAATCCATCCCCAACAGATATGCCTGAGAAAATCGTTCTCTTACCATTGCCATTTTTTCGCAGAATAAAGGATAAAAGTGCTCCCATGCCAATGACAAAGAAAGTACCAAAAGGCAGTAGAATTCCACCTAATATTATCATAGGTGATATTTTTATTTTATTTAATAAAACACAGGATACACATGCAATGATCAAAACGTAAATATTTAAATAGTTTGGTATAGAACGAGCTACAACAGCCTCCATCATGCCCTTAAGCGTCATACCAAAAACTTGAACGGTAGGCAACGGCAGCTCCTGTCCTCCGAATTCTGTACTTTTTGCAAGCAGGCTTACCAATGTAACACATAAAATGGCTCCCATAATTGAGCTAATAATACTAAAGACTGTGAGCTCCTTATGATTTATATCGAACCTTCGGGCAACTTGTGTATTGATCGCATAATATAGTCCGGACATCTCAAATGCTGTTAAACCGGTTATTACCATAACTATCGTCGTTAGGCTAGAAGTTTGGGTTAGTAGTATAATGATAATAGGCAAAATATCTTCTAAGGCAGAAAACCAAAAACCTGTTTCCGCTACTCCGATCAGTGTCGAAGTACTGGAAATAATAGTAATCGGTATTAGAATAAGAAAAATCCAAAAAGGTAGATTATACTCTGGGTTTAATAGACGAGAAAAGAATAAAAGATAAACAAACGTAACAGCAGCCAGGATTAAAACACTTGAAGAACTAAGCTTTCTCATTATCGGTTTCGATGATCTTGCCGTTTGTGGATACCATTTTTTTATCACGCTATATAAAGTTACCCCTCCCTGTGTTAGAGAAAACCCTAGCACAACCGAGTATATATATGGATTTAATATATGACTCGAAAAATCCGTACTTTTAAAAATAATATATATAATGAGTGAGTATGCAAACCCTATACCCATTTTCAAATAGGTTGCGTATCCAATAAAATAACCTGTAGAAATCAACATCATACTATTATCCAGCGTGAACATACTATTTTTTACGATTTTTATTTGCTTCGGAATAAAATCCATCACTTTTACTATAAATGAATATATGGCTGCTATAACTAAAGCAAATACCATGTGACGATTTTTTGCTTTATCACTTCCTACACTGTTAATCAAATCTATTCTCGGTGCCAGCAAGGGAAATTTAAACCTGTTTTGATCGGAAAAATTCTCCGATAGGGTTGAAAAAAATAAGATACCCATAATAGAAGATATCATGATGATTATACCAAACAGAATCGTTTCGTTAAGACTCTGCTGCTCGCCAAATAAAAGAGCCGTTGCGAAATAAACCGCTGTAGTTGTTATCGTCGAAAGAGACGCTCTTGCAAAGATATCAGAAAGTGCAACGCTCTTTGTTTTTAATCCCCGTATAACGGTTAATAAAATGATAGATAAAAGTACGGTATCTACAATGGCACTTACGCCACTTTTAAAGGTAATATAGATAGAAGATATCGATATAAGAATGCTAATCATAGTTCCGATGAGCATACTTTTTATGTAATCTTTCGCTTTAGTTTGCATAAAATCACCTATTTGGCCTTTCGTTATATAGTAAGAAATTATCCTGAATGATTCACTTTTATAAAATCTATAATTTGCCACATTTAATTTCATATGTATATCATAGTCTTTTATGGAGATCGCTTAATACCTTTCCATTTGAAAATTATATCTACTAATAAACTATAATGTTTTGATTAAGTAATTTTGCAAGAAACCTCCTCTTTATTTTAAACCTAAAGCAAGTAAGACTTCCTTAGTTTCTAATTCACTAAGTTCATCATTATGGAGTGTTCGGCTTACCTCACTTTCGAATAAATATGGCTTTTGAGCAGCGACCCAAAGCATTTCTATCCTTTGAGCTTTCTCATAATTACAATAAGGAGAAAGGCCTGATATATCACCTGTATTTTGTAAAGTTACACCTCTACATCCACCACCACAAAAATGTTTCACAATACATTCAGAGCATTCTATTGCTAAATTTGTATCTACATTTAAATTTCTCAATCTGGCAAGAATAGGCGAGTGATACCATAACTTTTCAAAATCATCAGTCAGTATATTTCCTATTTTCATTTGTGAGCATATATTATTAGGACAAGGATAGCATGTTCCATCAGGTTGTATTGTTAATGTTGCAGAACCAGTACCACAATACATGCATTTATTTAATAATTTTATATTTGTTACATATTTACACTCTAGCGTTCCAGGTATATATTTTATTAATTCCGGATCATCCTCGTATAATTCTACAAGTTTTTTAAATACTTCAGCATCATTAACTCTTTTCATGTCATTTGTTTTTGCTCTACCTACATCATTAATTGGTTGTAAAAACACAGCCATCACGCCTAATTCTTTTGCCAAATAGAAGTAATCTTTCAATTCATTAAATAACTCACTTGTGACTATTGGAGATAAATACACCTGATGTCCCTCTGAAACTAACAATTTAATACCCTTAATGGTTTTATTATATGTGTTTTTTCCTCGAATCATTTCATGTACATCTTTTGAATAGCCATCCAAAGAAATCTGTATTGATAAATTATTAATTGATTTTAAACTTTTAGCAATTTCAGATGTAATTAATGTTCCATTTGTCACGAGAGTGAGTTTACCTTTCCCTTTTTGATTAAAATATTTAAGTATATCTAAGTAATTAGGATTTAAAAAAGCCTCTCCTCCCGATACAATAACATTACAAGACTTTACCATATACGGTGTAATTTTATCAATAATTATTTTTGCATTATCCAGTGATATATTTGTACTTTTTTTGTTTGAAGCATTAATATAGCAATGCTTGCAGTACAAATTGCAGGCATCTGTTATGTTAAAGGTTATATAGCGTATTACATTATCAAGTTTTGTAGATACAATTGTATCTTCAGAATTACCTTGAGTAATTGCACCGGACTCCAAAAGTGCATCCAAAAATTCACTTACTTCATCTTCATTTATAACACTTTGAAAAACTTGTTGTGCTTTATTAATAATTTGATAAAATGTATTATCATTTATCAATTCCAATAAATGAACAATGGAATCATTAACATATATCCAATAAGGAAGATCAGGCCATATAATAATTTTATTATTATCATTTTCTTTTTCTAAAACCGAATACTTTTTTATATATAATTTTTGATCTTTTATTAACATGATTAACCCCCTCCTAATAATACTTTTAACCATTAACTTTTTATATAAAACTTAATAGATTAATGCAAAGCACAAGACGACATGCAAACTTTTATCTGACATGTCGCTTTGTGTTTTGCATTACTTGGAATAATAAGGCTGTCAACTAAATTTATGTAAGTATTCACAACCTTTTCTTAGTTAATCCTAGTAAGCAGCACCATATACATTCATATGGTTAATCATAATTCTGCTTTTATTTAAGCAGGGTTTACTAATAATTTTGAACATTCTATGATCTCCTTTCCGAAAGTAAATAATAAATAGATTATTACTTTCCTTTTATTTTGCTTTCTCCAAATGCTACATGCCATATAATTATTTTTCAACATATATATTAATTTTATGGAGAATCCATGTCGTTAAGCTTATTCCATAAAATGTAAACATCTATATTTTTTCTATTATATGGTAATCTTTTTATAAAGTCAAGGGTTTTTTACATTTTTTATCAACTAATCAATACAGTATAAAATAAGGGTGAAAATTAATACCTAGAGAAAGCAAAAGGTATATAGAAATTCAGAGTTCTATTATGAAAAGTTATTATGAAAAAAGCAACGGAAAAGCAACGGAAAGCAACGAAAGCGTAAAATCTATAAAAATCCCTCTTGACATTATCAAAATTATGACGTATATAATCCGGTTTTTGACACCCAAATAAGTAATTAAGCCACACAAGCCTTGATACAAGCGGCTTGCGTGGCTTTTCCCAAATTCAATGATATGCGTAGTTTTTCATTTTTTTGTTTGCGCGCAAATATTTCTCATTTTTTTGATAGGTATGATCTCTTTTGATGTACAGAATCCGAATTCTTTATGAAGGTCATCTGTCAGCTCTGTTCGGGTATAAGTTGGTACATATCCTTTTCCTTCATATTTAACGAAATTCATTTCTTTCAGGCAATCTATAGTTCGGTTACAGGTGTACTTTTCCCCAATTCTCTTTTCAAGATAACGATAGACAATTAACGCTATGAAACATGTGATAAAATGTGCAAGGATTCTCTCTTTTCTATGTAAGTATACAGGTCGTGCCTCGAGTTCACTTTTCATTATCCGGAAGCATTCTTCAATTTCCCATCGACGTTGGTTAATCTTTACCACGGCCTCCGCTTCATCTTCCAGATTTGTGCAGACAGCATAAAAGCCATCATACATCTCTTCTTTTTGCACAAGAGTTGCATCGATATAGTGGACTTTACGATCTGCCACCTCACCATCTTTGGTGGCATGTTTTGTTTTAATGAACCTGTGATAATCCGTTTGACGTTTCTTTTCAACACCTGATGAGCCTTTTTCAACAGCTTTCAAAGCGCGTTCAATCTGCCCGTCCCTTATAGTTCTCATGTAATTTCTATATTTAATAGAGTAAGATACAATTAATTGCTGTTCCAAGCCGTTTTCCTTAATCCATCTGGATTTGAAAAAAATCTTGTCCTCTTCCTTTTTTTCATCAAGTTTTGAAATGTTATATACCTTTTTCTCTGTATCACCAGACAAATGCCATCCTTCCGGACTAAGAACCCAGTCTTTTAAATGTTTCTTCAACTTCTTAACGGATTGTGTTGTGACAAAAGCACGGCTTCCGTCTTCCTTATCATAATAATTGAATTTTCGGTTGTCATTAGACGAAAGACCAGCGTCTGTACAAACAACAAATTTAGACATCCCAAAGTCGGAGAGAAGCTTTTTTTCCAATGGTACCATAGTAACCTGCTCGTTTGTATTTCCAGGTTCAATACAAAATGCAAGGGGAATTCCTTCTGCATCCATAAACAGCCCCATTTCCACTATTGGAAGCGGACGGTTTTCCTTGCTGAGCCCATACTGCTTATCATCTTCGGCCTGCTCAATCTCAAAATAGAAATTTGTGCAGTCATAATAAATAACACCAGTTTTGCGTTTACAAAGTTTCATACTGTTTTTATAAAGGGTGCTTTGGATATAATCCGATTCTTTTGCAATCACGGACAGGGCACGATAAATCTGATGCAGTTCGAAATCAGGTGGTTCAATAAACTTAGCGGCTTCCTGATAAGTATTCAGTTTGGAGGAAGGATAAAGGATGCGGGAATAGATCAGCCTTGACAGTATGGAATTCAGATTGTATTCAAAGCTGTGCTTTTTTGCAATTGCTCGGCATATTTTATCGATTCCCAAAGCATAGTAGATGTCCTGAAGAAAGAGATATCCTCCATTAAAGCAACGTTGTTGATCCGGGGGCAGATCCTTCCCAGGTGAAAGGCTAAGAAGAGCATCTGCCTTCTCTTCTTTTTCAGCCTGATTCATTAAATTAATTTGTTCCTGCGCCCATGCTTTGGCATCGCTAACGCCGTATGTTTCGCAGATATATTTTTCTGATCCGAAACGTTTTACAATCAAGGAAGTATTTTTCCCGTTAACATAGATTGTCTTCTGAGCGTAATAAGAAGTCGTATATTTTGAACGCGAATAACCAAGTCTCATAATTATCCCTCCAAATCCATATATTACTATTGTATAACAACGCAGTGCAACGTGCAATAGCTAATTTAATATTTGACAAAAAAATAAGGCCTATGCTTGAATGAAAATCGAACTTCCACCTCATAGATGGGAAGGGGGTGCGGACGTTTTCTTGGACTTAACTTGCCAGTCCCAGACTACGTCTGTACTGTAACGGGCTCATTGCTCCCAGTGACATTTTGATACGTTTTTCATTATACCAACGTATGTATTGATTGAGTTCCTCAATAAATCC
>SVEA01000060.1 GCA_015057615.1 Lachnospiraceae bacterium
ATGATATCTGATAAGGAGTATTTGCATTCGTCGGTACTTTGGCTCCGTATTTTGGAGCCTTATGTACCGCTACGTAATGCAACTAAGCGGAAGCGTCTCCGAATCGGATACATTTGTCGAAATCATAACATGGTATACATGTTAGGTGTGAATAGTAACAAAACTAGTATTCTGGCAGAAGAAAGCAATCAAGCATTTACAGTAATTAAAGAGTTGTGTTAAAATGAAAATAAAAAGGAAAATTTGCGGGATAGAGAGGAAGAATGCGCAATGTATACGGTTAGTCTGGTTAGTTTAGTAAAAAAAATGAATTTAGAGAACTGCACTCCGGATATCGATATTAATGCCATCAAGATTTCGCAGCCCGATGTGAACCGGCCTGCCCTGCAGCTGGCAGGATTCTTTGATCATTTTGATTCCGAACGTGTTCAGGTCATTGGTCGGGTAGAACAGGCCTATATGCAGCGGATGGATAAGGAACAGAGAATACAGAATTTAAGCAGACTGCTGGATTATAAGGTTCCATGTATCGTATTCAGCAGGGATATGGAAATCGATGAAGAGTTGATCCGTCTGGCTACGGAAAAGGGTGTGCCGCTATTTCGAACCTCTAAGACAACATCCTCCTTTATGGCAGAGGTGATTCGCTGGCTGAATGTGGAGCTGGCACCGAGAATCACCATTCATGGCGGTTTGGTCGATGTATACGGCGAAGGAATTCTGATCATGGGGGAAAGCGGTATCGGTAAGAGTGAAGCCGCGTTAGAGCTGATTAAGCGGGGGCATCGTTTGGTAACGGATGACGTCGTTGAGATTAAGAAGGTAAGCGATGAGACCTTAATCGGAACCTCTCCGGATATCACACGGCATTTTATAGAGCTGCGCGGGATCGGCATTATCGATGTGAAAACCTTATTCGGTGTAGAAAGCGTTAAGAATACCCAGTCCATTGATCTGGTAATCAAACTGGAAGAGTGGAATAAGGACAAGCAATACGATCGGATGGGGCTGGAGGAGCAGTATATCGAGTTCCTTGGCAATAAGGTCGTCTGCCATTCCATTCCGATCCGGCCGGGCAGGAATCTTGCTATTATCTGTGAAGCAGCAGCAGTCAATTACCGCCAGAAGAAGATGGGATATAATGCAGCACAGGAGCTTTATAACCGTGTTACGAACGGCCTGAAGAAAGCCGGCATTTAGTGTTACGAAAGAATAGAAGGTAAAAAGTTATTTATAATAATTAAAATACATTGAAAAAATAAAAGAGGGGTACGAAGGAAAACGAACAGGTACTCTGGAAAGGTTTGAAGTTATGGAACAAGTATGCTTTGGAATTGATATCGGAGGTACTGCGGTAAAAGCAGGTCTTTTTGATGCAGATGGAAAATTAGTGGACAAATGGAGCTTCCCGACAAAGAGAACAGGGGAAGGCAAGGATATCATCGCAGATGTTGCGGAGTTCATTAATAAGAAAATTGCAGAGCTGAAGTTGCAGAAGGAAAATATAATCGGTATTGGTGTCGGTATACCGGGCCCGGTAAAGGATAACGGAGATGTGCTGGAACTGGCGAATCTGGGCCATGGCTACTTTAACATTGAGAAAGAGATGGGTAGCCGGACTGGATTGAAGGTCAAGGCGGGCAATGATGCAAATGTTGCTGCATTGGGTGAGCTGTGGCAGGGCGGCGGCAAAGGATACCGTAACATGGTGTTTGTTACGCTCGGAACCGGTGTCGGCGGTGGAATTATCTTAAACGGCTCTATCCTTGCAGGAAGTAACGGTGCCGGTGGAGAGATCGGACATATCTTTGTAAATGAGGAAGAGACTGCGGTCTGCGGTTGCGGCAAACGTGGCTGTCTAGAGCAATACGCTTCCGCGACTGGAATTGTCCGTATGGCGAAAAATATTGTAAAAGAAAGCGAAGAACCTTCGAAGCTTCGTGAGGGAGATGAAATCAGTGCAAAGACGGTTTTTGATTGTGCGAAAGAGGGAGATGCACTGGCAATCGCAGTCGTAGATAAGGCATGCTATTACTTGGGGATCGTATTTGCGCAGGTTGCGCAGGTGATTGATCCGGAAGCCTTTGTTATCGGAGGCGGTGTCTCTAAGGCAGGAGAGATCCTTACGGAGAATATTAAAAAACATTATAATAAATATGTTATGACTACGTTAAAGAATAAGGAATTTAAGCTTGCTACTCTGGGAAATGATGCCGGCATCTACGGCAGTGCAAAGATGATTCTGTCAACCATTGGTCGCTAGAAGGGAATGGTATGGTTACTGTTCACACCCCTAACAAAGTCTATAGTATGATTTCGACAAATGATATCTGATAAGGAGTATTTGCATTCGTCGGTACTTTGGCTACGTATTTTGGAGCCTTATGTACCGCTACGTAATGCAACGAAGCGAAAGCGTCTCCGATTCAGATACATTTGACGAAATCATAACATGATACATTGGGGTGAACAGTAACATGGTATGTAGCGTGCCAAACAACCGGATGCTTATGGGATACATAGGACATAGGAAATGGTATCATGAAATCAGGAAGCTTGGAATAAGTTGAAGTAAAGTTATTGTGTTCCATAGGAGGTCATTTTGGAGGATTTATTTTATCAGAAATTATTGCACATATTACCGGAGAATCACATCAAATTGAAGGAAAAGATGGAAAACCATACGACGCTTCATATCGGAGGATCCGCAGATTATTTTGTGACTCCTGCCGGGACCAAAGAAATCAAAGAAATTATTGCGCTGTGCCATAAGGAAGACATGCCCTTCTATGTGATGGGCAACGGAAGTAATCTTCTGGTATCCGATGAAGGGTACCGTGGTCTGATTATCAAGCTTGGCGAGGAATATTCCTCGATCTGGGTGAAGGAGGATGGTACGGTAACGGCACAGGCAGGAGTTCTGCTATCGAAGCTGGCGAATAGCATTGCAAAGCAGAGTCTGACGGGCTTTGAATTCGCTTCCGGTATCCCAGGCACTCTGGGAGGGGCGGTTACGATGAATGCCGGAGCCTACGGCGGGGAGATGAAGCAATGCCTGACGGCGGCTAAGGTACTTGATCTGGAAGGGAACATCTTTACCCTTACCGGCGATGAGCTGGAGCTGGGGTATCGTACCAGTATCCTGCAGAAGAAAGGGTATATTCTCCTGGAAGCCGAAATGAAGCTTACCCCTGGAAAGCAGCAGGGGATCTTTGACCGGATGCAGGAGCTAAACCGGCAGCGCAGGGAGAAGCAGCCTCTGGAGCAGTATAGCGCCGGAAGTACATTTAAACGGCCGGAGGGATACTATGCGGGGAAGCTGATATCCGATGCGGGGCTACGCGGCTACCAGGTCGGCGGAGCCGCAGTATCGACGAAGCACTGTGGTTTTCTGATCAACAAGGAGAATGCATCGGCGAAGGATTTTGTAACCTTAATACACGAGGTGGTCCGTATTGTAAAGGAAAAGTTTGGCGTTACATTGGAACCGGAGGTTCGTTTTTTAGGCAATTTTAAAAGAGAGGCTTGAGATAGTAATGAGATTTGTAATTGTCACAGGAATGTCTGGGGCAGGCAAGAGTTCCGTTCTTAAGATGCTGGAGGATGCAGGCTATTTTTGTGTGGATAACCTGCCGATCGAGCTGATAAGTAATTTTGTAAAAATTATTTTTAACGGAAAGCAGCAGGATGTAGCCTTAGGGTTGGATGTCCGAAGCGGCCAGGCTTTAAAGGAGCTCGACGAAGTTCTTTATGCAATGAACCAAGCAAAATTTCCATATGAAATTCTTTACCTTGATTGTGCTCCTAAGGTTTTAATCAAGCGCTTCAAGGAAACCAGAAGGATTCATCCTCTGTCCGGAACCGGAAGAGTGGACAAGGGAATCGAATTAGAGCGCGAGGAGCTGGAGTTTTTAAGAAGAAAGGCGGATGTGATCATTGATACCAGTCATCTGCTGATCCGCGAGCTGAAAAGTCAGATTTATAAGATTTATGTGGACGATGAAAAATTCAGCAATTTCTTTATTACCATTCTGTCCTTTGGGTTCAAATACGGAATTCCGGTGGATTCGGACCTGGTTTTTGATGTCCGTTTTCTTCCGAATCCTTATTATGAACCCGAATTAAAGAAAAAGACAGGAAATGACGAAGCGGTTAATAATTATGTAATGGCTTGCGACGCTGCAGTACAATTTTTAGACAAATTAGAGGATATGCTTTCGTTTTTAGTACCATATTATATATCAGAGGGAAAAAACCAATTAGTGATAAGCATCGGATGTACTGGCGGAAAACACCGTTCGGTTACCCTGGTAAATGAGCTGGCAAAAAGAATGAAGCATTCGGAATATGGATTTAAAACAGAGCATAGGGATATAGAAAAGGATGATTGAGGTTAGAAATGTCATTTTCACAAGAGGTAAAGGATGAACTATCAAGGCAATTCAGTACTGCCAGGCACTGTAGGCTGGCGGAGCTGGCGGCAATGCTGTCCTACGGCGGGCAGATTAAAAGGACAGGCTCTCACAATTACCTTAGGTTCCAGACGGAAAGTATAGCAGTTGCAAGAAAATACTTTACATTAATCAAGAAAACATTTAATATAAATATGGACTTGTCCATAAGGGCGACTTCCCATGCCGGTGGGAACCATATATATACCCTTATGATTCGGGATACGGAAAGTATCAAACGGGTTCTGCAAGCAGCAAAGCTTTCGGTATGCAAGCCGGAGGATAAAAAAAGCAACAAATTGATGGAGCTTGTCAAACCCGACCAGCTGGTCGTGCAGAATGCCTGCTGTAAGAGAGCATTTATCCGGGGAGCATTTCTGGTGTCCGGTTCTATGAGCAATCCGAAAAAGGCATACCATTTGGAAATCGTCATTCCTGATCAGAGCAAAGCAGAGCAGCTACAGAAAATCATACAGACCTTTTCGATCGATGCAAAGATCGTAACGCGCAAGAAGAGCTTTGTGGTGTATATTAAAGAAGGTTCTCAAATCGTTGACCTCTTAAATGTTATGGAGGCGCATGTGGCATTAATGGATTTGGAGAATGTTAGAATTCTGAAAGAAGTGCGAAACCAGGTTAACCGGCAGGTGAATTGTGAGGCTGCCAATATTAGTAAAACCGTCGCCGCATCCGCCAAGCAGATTGAGGATATTGTCTATATCCGGGATACGATTGGTTTTAGTGAGCTTGCGGAAGGATTGGAAGAAATCGCAAGATTGCGGATTCAGCACCCGGAGGCATCCTTAAAAGAATTAGGGACGATGCTTACACCCTCAATAGGGAAATCCGGAGTTAACCATAGATTACGTAAACTAAGTATGATCGCAGACCATATACGGGAGCATAAGGAGGAAAATAGTCATGATAACAAAACAAATAGTAATTAACATTCCCAATGGCCTTGAAGCCAGACCGGTTGCTTTGTTGGTTCAGGTAGCAAGCCAGTATGAATGCAGCATTTATGTCGTAAGTGAGGAGAAGCGTATTAATGCAAAGAGCATCATGGGTATGATGAGTATGGGAATTTCAACCGGGGAGACCGTTACGGTAGAAGCGAGTGGCCCGGATGAAGAGCAGGCAATGGAGAACATTGAAAAATATTTAAGCAGTAAATAAGCAAGGAGAGGACTCGGAGCAATCTGAGTCCTTTTTTTGTGCGGCGAAATAATTGATTTGAATGTCATAAGTCATATCAAAACAATGCACATGAATATATATGAAAACCTATTCATAGCAATACCTAAAATGGTTTATGGCACTCCTATCATAATTTGATCATAGTAAAAAAAGTCCATAATGTGGTAAAAAATCTACGTTCAAAATGGTATGCTTTATTATTTATAATACAAGTATCAATATGATATGAGAGTCAAAAGCCGATTTATAAACCAACTTCGTTAATTTGAGCAATTTATGTATTGGCAAGTAATATGAATCAAAATTCATTCGCAACACGCAGTTCCACAAAGCATTGCAAAAACGCAATACTTGGGTTGAAGTACGTAATGGTACATAAGATCATAAAACACATGATCTAAGTACCAATGACTTCAAACAGTTGCGTAGAGTAAAATATTGTTTCCTATTACTTAAGCTTTACCTTGATTTGTGCAAAATGACGAAGACTATTTGCCAAGAAGGCTTTTGACACTCATATCCAATATGTATTGGAGGGAAGGATATGAAAAAATATTTAAGAAGAGCATTTGCTCTGATTCTGAGTCTTGTGTTTATTCTGTCACTTACCGCATGTGGGGATAAAAAGAAAGATGCGAGTACAGGTAAGGAAGGCACAGAGACCGAGGAGAACGGGAATACAGGCAGTGAAGCAAAAAAGGAGGATCCGAAAAAAGAGGATCAAAAACAGGAAGAGGTTACCTTGACCCTGTGGAGTATCGCAACGGAGAGCGATTCCTTCAACCATGCTTATACGCAGGCAATTGCAGATTACGAAGAGGCACATTCCGGAGTAAAAATCGTACATGAGACTTTTGAGAACGAGTCCTATAAGACAAAGATCAAATCAGCAGTAGCTGCAAATGAGCTTCCGGACTTATTCTATACCTGGGGCGGTGGATTCTCCAAATCCTTTGTAGAATCCGGCAAGGTACTACCGATCGATCAATATTACACAGGCGAATTTGCAGAGCAGCTATCAAAAGCAGCACTCGGCAATGCAACCTATGACGGAGTGCTGTATGGATCGACCTATACCACACCGGTATCCGCTTTATTCTACAATAAAGTGATGTTTGATCAGTACGGTCTTACCGCTCCGACCACCTGGGACGAAATGGTGCATGTCTGCAAGACATTTCTTGACAATGGCATTACACCGTTTGGTGTCAGTGTAAAGGATACCTGGGTTCTGGCAATGATGCATGATGCCCTTACCTTAAAATCTGCAGGACCGGAGAAAACAGCAAAAGCAATCACAAAACAGGGCGTAAGCTATAACGATTCAGATTTCTTAGCATCTGCTTCCAAAATAAAGGAACTTGTTGATATGGGAGCTTTCTTAGAGGGAGCAACTGGATTATCCAACGATGAGGCATGCGCTAATTTCTATAACGGAACAGTTCCGATGTATGTAACCGGAAGCTGGATGGGAGGATCCATCCTGACAGATGCAGAGAAACCGGAAGATTTTGATGTGGCCCCGATCCCGGTGATTAATAGTAGCAATGCGAAAATTACGGACTTCATGGGCGGCGCGGCAGATACCATTATGGTAAGCGAATCAACCAAGAATCCGGACATTGCAGGAAATGCAGTATTTGAACTAACAAGAAGCATATCAAAGTATGCATACTTAGACGGTGCCGGAATTGCTGCATGGCAGGTTGACTATGATGACAGCTCCGTTAACCCGATCACCAAGAAGGTAGCGGAATATGCAACCAATGCAACCTCCTTCACCCTATGGTTTGATACCCTGATGGAGGCAAATGATGCCGGCGAATATCTTGCCTTATTGCAGGAGCTGTATATCGGAAATCTGTCCCCGCAGGAATTTGTAGAGGCGATGGCAGAGCAACTTGGGAAGTAACTTATTAATATGAGGGAAACTTCGCCGTTAGAAAATATAAACTACTGCCGTATGAAATCCACAGTTTGACTATACCATGGATATTATATTTTTATCCTGGCTCAGACTTACTCGTTAATATATCCTAAGGAATTTACCTTTCTGGCATGACAGAGACAAAAAATATGAACTTCTCACTTCGTTCATTAAACATCATGCTTTTTTGCCTCTATACCAAAAGTAAAATTCCTTAGGATGTATAAAACTCGTAAAAATTCGCCCTGATAAAGTGAAAGAATTTAAAATTCTTTCACTCGCAGAGTTTGCGATAGTGTAGCATTCGCAAACTCCATTATGCGCAAAAAGCTGCGCCGAAATAAGGATAAAAGTATAATATCCATAGTAAATAAGTTCATCGAATGCGGATTTTATCGGGCAATCCATACTCTAGATAGCGGTGAAGTTTTGGTCACGAAAACCTTCCAAATAAACGGCATCCAAGCGGTGCATGAATTACTTGGCAGGTTTTCGTTTTATGGTATTTAACCTCATCAGGGAAGGACTAGCCTGTTTCAGCAAGAGTTCAAGCTCCGGCCGAAATGCCACGTAGTGGCAGTGAGGTTATGATTAAGTAGCGTAAGCGGATTGCGAATATCCGATTTTAATGGCTGCATTGGCTTATTACCTATACATACAGGGAGGAAACAGCATGGAAAAAGTTAGGCGCAATAAAATCGCAATTGTACTATTTTTACTTCCAGCTGTGATTTTATTTGCAGTGATCATTGTTTTGCCGATCCTTATGTCGTCCTATTATAGCTTACTGGATTGGGATGGGATAACGAAAGGATCCTTTGTAGGTATTAAAAATTATATTGAATTATTTACCAGTAAATCCGCAGGCTTTCCTAAGACCTTACGAAACGCTATGCTGCTGGCCGTTCTTTCCACCTTTATTCAGCTGCCGATTTCTCTCTTTTTTGCTATTGTTTTGGCCAGAGGAATCAAGGGAGAGAAGGTATTTGTATCGATTTTCTTTATCCCGGTTTTGATTTCGACTACGGTAATCGGACAGTTATGGCTGAAGATCTATAATCCGGATTACGGACTTATTAACGCGGGGCTTCGTAATCTTGGACTGGACAGCTGGACCAGGGTTTGGCTGGGAGACCAGAAAACAGCACTTTATGCGGTGTTTATTCCGATCCTGTGGCAATATGTCGGATACCATATGCTGCTTATGTATGCCGGGGTCAAATCAATCTCACCACAGCTTGCGGAAGCAGCGCGAATTGATGGGGCCTCCGAGTGGGGTGTTTCAAGATACATTACTATTCCTCTGCTAAGGCCTATTCTTAGAATCAGCGTGATCTTTGCGGTGACCGGATCCTTCAAAGCCTTTGACTTGATCTATGTGTTGACGAACGGGGGTCCTGCCCATGCCAGTGAAGTACCCAGTACGCTGATGGTTTCCATGATCTTCGGAAGAAACCGGTACGGTTTTGGCAGTGCGATCGCAATCCTGATTATTTCCCTATGCTTCTTCTTTGCCGTGGTACTTCGAAAGCTGATCTCCTCGAAGGAGGTGGAATAATGAAAAGCACCGTTAGGAAAAATAAAGCTCGGAGCAGTGCCGGAAAAAAAGTTTTAATGGTAATCCTAATTCTTTGGGCAGGGATACAATTATTCCCCCTTTATTGGATGCTAACCTTTTCGTTGAAGGACAACAGCGAAATCTTCGGGGAAAATATAATCGGTTTGCCGAAGAATTGGATCTGGGAGAATTATACGACGGCATTAACGAAGGGAAATGTCGGGCGGTATTTTTTAAATAGTATTATTGTGACCGGCTGCACCATACTTTTAACGACCATCATCGCAATGATGGCGACCTATGCATTGACAAGAATGCTTTGGAAAGGCAGGAAGACAATGAATAACTTGTTTATGCTTGGACTGACCATTCCGATTCATGCAGCGATTCTGCCGGTCTTTATTATTTTGAGAGAGCTGGGGATGACGAATTCCTATCAGGCACTGATTATACCCTACGCGGGATTTGCCCTTGCAATGGCAATTATGATCAGCAGCAGCTTTATGGAAGCAATTCCGAAGGAGCTGGAGGAAGCGGCATGCATTGACGGATGCAGCGTATACGGAATCTTTGGGCGTATTATATTACCGCTGATGAAACCGGCGCTATCGACGATCGCGATCTTCGTATTCTTACAGGCATGGAATGAATTAATGTTTGCAACGATTTTTATCAGTGACTCAAAATATCGAACCTTGACCGTTGGTATCCAGACACTGTCCGGCTCCTATACAACGAATTGGGGTCCTATTGGTGCTGCTCTGGCGATTGCTACGTTCCCGACCTTATTGGTATACTGCTTTATGAGCAGCAAGATTCAGGAAAGCTTAGTTATGGGAGCGATCAAAGGTTAGATTTGGGACGAATTTTATATCCCCGGAATGGATTTTCTGGTAAAATAAGAGAAGAAAATCATTTACTGCGGGATGGGGGATAGCAAAATGTCCGGAAAGATAAAGAAATGGTTCTCGTCAAAAAAACTAAAGCAGAAGGTTCGGTATCTGTTTCTTTGTATTATCGGAATCTATATTATCTTATTTTTCTTTGTTTATGTAGTTTTTCTGAGAAGAAACATGATGGACTATGCTTTGGAAAACAACTATAAGACATTGATCTCGATTGGAAACAATCTGAATATCGAGCTTGGCACGATTAGCAGCATGAGCCAGCTGCTTATGATGGATAATAATATTACCTCCTACTTAAAAGAGAGGAAGGAGATTGATATTCGTTTATCCCACAATGCGGTTACTTCCATGTATGATATTACAAATTCCTTTGACTATGTGAATTCCGTTTATTTGTATCGATTCGATGGGGAGTATATACATATAACAAAAGAAATCACTTATGTAAAGGAAACGGTAATGGAAGAGGAAGCCTGGTCAAAGGATATTATCGAGGCAAAGGGCGGATATGTTATTAAGATCAATGGCGGCGGAGCCTTTCGGAATAAATCTGGGAAGCCGATCATTTCGATGATTCGTATTGTAAATGACATTGATACCCAGAAGCCTCTCGGTATCCTGATTATCAATTTGTCGGAGGATATTTTAAGAGATTCCTATCGGGATATGGAAGGGGAAGATAAGAAGTACTATTATTGTGATCAGAGCTTTGAGCTGGTGAAACCGAAGGAAGAGGCGGAAGAGCTTCTGGGCTTTGTATCGATGGATAAGAGCTTTCATCAGACAACCATAGGAAGATTGGGGAACCGCAGAGTGCTGTCCTGTTACCCGGTTTCGGATACGCCGCTTATCGTGATTGGATTGGAGAAGCTATCCTTTATGCAGAGCCTTCCGTCGAATACCTTTCTGCTCCTTATTGCTCTTGTTGTCATAACTGTATTTTCCTTGGTCTTAATTGGGGTGTTTATAAGTGTATATATTACGACGCCGATTGAGCGTCTGGTACAATCCATGGATATTGCCAAAAGAGGATGGCTAAAGCGGGTCAGCTTAAACCTTCCGGATGATGAGATCGGTAATCTAAAAGACAGCTATAACAGTATGCTGGTTGCGATTAACCAATTGATCAATGAGCTGGTCGAGAAGGAGAAGACGGTTCAGAAGGCGGAGCTGAATATTTTGCAGGAGCAGATAAAGCCGCATTTTCTATATAACACGCTAGATACTATCGCTTACCTCGCCTTACAGGAATCCACCGATCGAGTATATGATGCGATCGAAACCCTCGGGAATTTCTACCGAAAGTTTTTGAATAAAGGGGTGAAAGAGATATCCCTCAGGGACGAAGTGGGGATCGTAAAGGACTACCTTAAGCTGCAGAAGCTTCGGTATGAAGATGTCTTTGAGGATGAATATTCTCTGCAGGAGGATCTGATGGATATTCAGGTTCCGAAGCTGATTCTGCAGCCATTGGTGGAGAACAGCTTATATCACGGAGTCCGTTTAAAAGGGGAAAAGGGAGTAATTCGGATATCGGCGTTTCGGAAGAAGAACAAGCTTCATATCGTGGTTTATGACAGCGGGATCGGCATGAATGAGGAGCAGATCCGCAAAATCATGCAGGTGAATCATAAGAATTTTGGTTTCCGGGGCACTATGGAGAGAATTCGCTACTATTACGGCGTGGAAGATGTATATGAAATCCGGAGTGTAGAAGGGCGGTATACGGAAGTGGATCTAAAGATACCGCTGCGGAGGATAAAATAAACATCCGCAAACTCCACCATGCGCAAGATGCGCAGAAAGGAGGAGGTTTATGTATAAAGTAATGATTATTGATGACGAGAGGGCAATTCGAAATCTGCTTCGAATCACCCTGGAGAAGGAAAACTTAAATCTGCGTATTGTCGGCGAGGCCGCCAGCGGCATTGAGGCGATTAACACGATTGATACCTACCGGCCGGACATTGTATTTGTAGATATCCGTATGCCTTTTATGGATGGAATTGAATTTAGTAAACTGGCGATCAAGCGTTATCCGAACCTCAAAATCATTATTTTAACGGCTTTTAATGATTTTGAATATGCCAAAGAATGCGTCGGTATCGGTATCTGTGAGTACCTGTTAAAGCCGATTTCTAGAGAAGAGATACGAAAAACATTAAATAGAATTATAGCGCAGCTGGACAAACAGTTTCCGCAAAAGGAAGAGGAAGAAGAAATAGCGGAAGATAAAAATTCCATGGATCAGGTAAAGGAATATATCTCCGATAATTTTAAGAACCCGGAGATCAACCTTACCTCGATTGCACAATATTTTGGTTTTAATTCCAGCTATCTCAGCAGAACATTTAAGCAGAGAGCCGGAATTGGTTTGAATGATTATCTTACCAAATGCCGGATGGAGTATGCAATTCCCTATGCGAAGAAAGGCGCGCTGATGTATCTTACAGCGAAGGAGGTTGGAATTCCGGATCCCAATTATTTCGGCAAATGCTTTAAAAAATATACCGGCAAAGCATATTCGGAATATACGGAAAATGAGCTAGAGGGAAAGAATATTTGGAAATGAATGAAAAAAATATGAAAACCAAGCGTAAATGAGCTAGAAAAAGTGAAAATAGAGAATTTATAAAGCAAGCCAAGTTGGTAATGTACCCATTGCCCATCCGGCTTGCTTTTTTTGTAATTAAATGAAAAAATTAACACCGAATTCACAACAGAATTAATATATTTGTAAGAAAGATTTGATATATCTATGTTATAATTAGAAATCATAAACGATTTGAAACGATTCATTTTGACAAATGAATTTGAACCAATGACTTTGTCTATAATAGGATTAATATTCATTATAAATCATTATTATATAATAGAAATGCGAATTTTAGGGAATTATACACAAGGAGAGGTGCCTTATGGAAAAGAAGCAAAAGCAAAAAAAGAAGAATAATCGAAAAAAAATTGTATGGATCCTATCAGTAGAACTCATTGCAATAGCATTACTAGTTGGTTTATTTCAAATAAATCGCAGCAGAAAGAATTCACAAAAGGGCAATGATAGTAATACACTGGACCAGAATATCGAAACCGGGGGAGAGGCTAAGGAAGAGGATAAGAATCTGACCCCTGCGGAACGGGAAGCGAACGAGGAGCAGGAGAGATTAAAGAAGGAAAATGAGGAACGGGAAAATTTCATCAAGGAAGCGGACCGTCTTACCTTAAGCTATGACTATGATGCGGCAATCGAAAAGATAAAAACGTATCAGGGACCGGAGGGAGGATATGAAGTATATCCGGTTCTTCTTTCGGCAATTGAGCGGTATGAAGAGGAAAAGGCAGGCCTTCTTTTGTACGGAGGCTCCTACACTTCCGTGACGCAGATCAACCACATTTTCTTTCACACTCTGGTTGCAGATAATGCAAAGGCATTTGATACGGATTATGATGCTTCCGGTTACAATATGTATATGACCACAATTCTGGAATTTAAGAAAATGATGGAGAAAATGTATGAGGACGGCTATGTTCTGGTAAATATGCATGATGTTGCAAAGCAGGTAACCGCTGAGGATGGTACGACAAAGTTCGTTCCCGGAGAGATCTATCTGCCGAAGGGAAAGAAACCTTTTGTTCTATCTCAGGATGATGTAAACTACTATGAGTACATGGACGGGGATGGATTTGCTTCCAGAATTGTGCTTGATGAAAACGGTAAGCCGACCTGTGAAATGATACAGGATGACGGTACGACCGTGACCGGACCGTTTGATCTTGTTCCGATACTGGATGCCTTTGTTGAGGAGCATCCGGACTTTTCTTACAAGGGAACCAAGGGAACCCTGGCACTCACAGGTTATGAAGGAACCTTGGGATATCGGACGAACGATCCTGACTCTCCAACGTATGAGCAGGATAAGGAAGCTGCGAAAAAGGTTGCCAAAGCGTTGATTGAAGACGGCTGGGAATTTGCTTCACACAGCTGGGGTCATAGAAATATGCAGACGATATCCATGAGTTTATTTAAAACAGATACGGACCGTTGGCTAAAGGAGGTCTCTCCCTTAATCGGGCCTACCGATATCATGATCTTCCCCTTTGGTATCGACATTGAAACTACCATGGGACATTACAGCAGTGAAAAATATGCGTATTTGAAAGAAAAGGGCTTTAACTATTACTGTGGCGTATTTAAAGAACCGTGGATGCACATTAAGGATGACTATGTGAGAATGACCAGAAGACCGCTTGATGGTCAGGCGATGCTGCAGTTCCCGGAACGGTTAGCCGATCTCTTTGATGTTTCATCGATTATCGATCCGGAGAGACCTGCGAAAGACTGGTAATAAGATGATGTTACATCCCTTATGATGAAGAAAGTGGGGAATATACCCTTGTTCTGGAAGCTTAACTATGATCGGGCAAGGCAGGTAACTATTGTATCTATCCTTGTTAAATAGGAAGATAAAGTATGAAAAAAACAGGTTTTAGACACAATGCGGAGATTTTTTGCCGGAGAGTGCCCGAAACCTGTTTTTTTCGTGCGGATACTTTTCGGCTGTAGACCCGTTACTGTTCACACATGGGCAAAGTCTATCCTATGATTTCGACAAATGATATCCGATCAGGAGTATTTGCATTCGTTGGTACTTTAGCTCCGTATTTTGGAGCCTTATGTACCGCTACGTAATGAATCTTAAGCGAAAGCATCTCCGATTCGGATACATTTGACGAAATCATAACATGGTATACATGGTGGGTGTGAACAGTAACCTAGACCCGACAGAATCCCTCCAGGTTCTACACCATAGGATTGACAAGTTTTCGTGGGTGGAATATGATATTTTATATATGATAATCACAAATGATTTGATAAATGCCAATTCGTGGCATATATGCACACTCGATTCGTTCGGCGCTTGGACGTAGGGCTAAACCGGCGCGGGTATGCTTATGAAATCTGAGTTGAATTATGAGGGAGCTTAACAATAGATTGCTGCGGTGCAATGTACCGCAATGGAGGCGAGAAAATGAATTTTACGCATTTGCATGTACATACGGAATACAGCTTGCTGGACGGCTCCGGTAAGATTAAGGAAATGGTGCACCGGACGAAGGAACTAGGGATGGACAGCCTTGCCATCACGGATCATGGTGTGATGTACGGTGTCATCGATTTTTATAAAGCTTGTCTGGCAGAAGGCATTAAACCGATTCTCGGCTGTGAGGTTTATGTAGCCCCCAATTCCAGATTTGACCGGGAGCCGGGAGCCTCCGAGGACCGGTATTACCATTTAATTCTGCTTGCGGAGAATAATATCGGTTACCAGAATTTAATGAAGATCGTATCCAAGGGTTTTCTTGAGGGCTTCTATTATAAACCAAGGGTGGATTACGAGGTTCTGGAAACCTATCACGAGGGAATCATTGCTCTTAGTGCCTGTCTTGCCGGTGAAGTGGCAAGTAACCTTCGAAGAGGCTTCTATGCGGAGGCAAAAGAGGTGGCGCTTAAGCTTAGAGATATCTTTGGTGAGAATAACTTCTTTTTGGAGCTGCAGGATCATGGTATGGAGGAACAGAAATCGGTGAATCAGGGGCTTCTCAGGATGTCCCAGGACACCGGAATTAAGCTGGTCGCTACGAATGATGTGCACTATACCTACAAAGAGGATGCCGAATCCCACGATATTCTGCTCTGTATTCAGACGCAGAAGAAAGTAGCGGATGAAAACCGTATGCGCTATATGGGCGGACAGTTCTATCTGAAATCACCCGAGGAGATGCTTCAGGTCTTTCCTTATGCAAAGACAGCCTTGGAAAATACATACGAGATCGCAAATCGGTGCAATGTTACGATTACCTTCGGAGAGTACAAGCTGCCGGTCTATCCGGTACCGGAATCCTACACAGCTTTTTCGTACCTAACGAAGCTATGCCAGGAGGGAATGAAAAAGCGGTATGATGTAATTACCGAGGAGCTGCAGCAGCGGCTGGATTATGAGCTGGATACTATAAAAAGCATGGGCTTTGTGGATTATTTTCTGATTGTCTGGGATTTTATCAAGTATGCGAAGGACAATAATATCATGGTAGGACCTGGAAGGGGCAGCGCTGCCGGATCGATCGTTGCCTATTCCCTGGAAATTACGGATATTGATCCGATCCGGTATCATCTCTTGTTTGAACGTTTCCTGAACCCCGAAAGACTGACGATGCCCGATATCGATATTGACTTTTGCTTTGAACGAAGGCAGGAGGTTATTGATTATGTTACCAGCAAATACGGAAAGGACCGCGTCGTACAGATCGTAACCTTCGGAACCATGGCGGCAAGAGCAGTGATCCGTGACGTGGGAAGAGCGCTTGATCTTCCTTATTCGCAGGTGGATACCGTTGCGAAGATGATACCAGCGGAACCAAAAATGACAATAGAGAAAGCGTTGACCATGAATCCGGAATTAAAACGGCTCTATGAAGAGGACTCGGAGGTAAAGTATCTGATTACGATGTCACAGCGTCTGGAGGGGCTTCCAAGGCATACCTCCATGCATGCAGCGGGTGTAGTGATTGGTAAAGAAAGCATTGATGAATTTGTTCCGCTTTCCCGTTCTGCCGATGATTCGATCACGACTCAGTTCACCATGACAACCCTGGAAGAACTGGGGTTATTGAAGATGGATTTCCTGGGATTAAGAACCCTGACAGTATTGCAGAATGCGGAAGCACTGATCAATAAGAACGCAAAGGACGAAAAGCCGTTTTGTTTGAAAGAAATCGACTACGACGATAGTAAGATATATGACCTGATTTCCTCCGGTAAAACGGAAGGTATCTTCCAGTTAGAAAGCTCCGGAATGAAAAATTTTATGAAGGAGTTAAAGCCCTGCGGTCTGGAGGATGTTATCGCCGGAATTGCACTCTATCGTCCCGGTCCGATGGATTTTATTCCAAAATATATTAAGGGAAAGAATGCCTCCGGACAGATCATTTACGAGTGTCGGCAGCTGGAGCCGATTCTTTCCCCGACCTATGGCTGTATCGTTTATCAGGAACAGGTTATGCAGATCGTTCGGGATCTTGCAGGCTACAGCTATGGACGGAGTGACCTGGTCCGCAGAGCAATGTCCAAGAAAAAAGAATCCGTTATGATAAAGGAACGGAAGAATTTCGTCTATGGCAACGAAGAAGAGAACGTTCCGGGCTGTATTAAGAATGGTATTTCGGAAGAGGTTGCAAACCATATTTTTGATGAAATGATGGATTTTGCAAAATACGCATTTAATCGATCCCATGCGGCTGCTTACGCGGTGCTTTGCTATCAGACGGCATATCTAAAATACTACTATCCGGTAGAGTTCATGGCAGCACTTATGACTTCGGTGATGGATAATCCCGGCAAGGTTTCAGAATATATCTATAACTGCCGGCAGTTAAGTATTGAGATCCTGCCGCCCGATATTAATGAGGGAGATGCGGTATTTACGGTATCTAACGGAGCGATCCGGTATGCCCTGTCCGCTATCAAGGGAGTCGGCAGACCGGTCATTGAAGCGATTGTCGCGGAAAGGGAAACGGGCGGAAAATATTTAAGCTTAAAGGACTTTGCAACCCGTCTGTCCGGGAAAGAGGTCAATAAGCGAACGGTGGAAAGCTTTATCAAGGCAGGTGCTTTCAGTAATCTTCATCCGAACCGCAGGCAGCTGATGATGAGCTATATACAGATCTTAGATCAGATCGCGGAGGAAAAGAAGAAGACCCTTACCGGGCAGATGTCCCTGTTTGATTTTGCCACAGAGGAAGTCCGGCAGGAATATGAATTTACCATGCCCGAGGTGGAGGAATACGGCAAGGAACAGCTTCTGTCGTTTGAAAAAGAGGTTCTCGGGATCTATGTCAGCGGACATCCGCTGGAGGATTATGTGGACCGGATCAAGAAGCATGCTACCGCCGGTTCCAACGATTTTCAGATCGATGAGGAAGCAGGCAGGTCCGTGGTAAAGGATGGGGATATGCATATCATCGGCGGAATGATAACGGCAAAGTCCGTCAAAAGTACCAGAAGCAACAGCATGATGGCATTTATCACGCTGGAGGATTTGCTTGGCGTGGTAGAGGTTATCGTATTTCCCAGGGATTATGAAAAATATAAGACGATGCTGGAGGTTGACCAGAAAATCTTTGTGAAGGGAAAGGTTACCGTCGAGGAGGAAAAGCCGGCAAAATTGATCTGCCAGAAAATCGTGCCCTTTGATCAGATACCGCAGGAGCTGTGGATCAAATATCCGGATGTCGATGCCTTTTTAAAGGACGAGCAGATGCTCTATTCGATCCTAAATGAATACGATGGGAACGATTCGGTTATTATCTTCTGTGAGAAGGAAAAATGCTTAAAACCATTGCCAAAAAGTCGGAGTGTAAAAGCTGGTGGCGTATTAACCGAGCGGTTATATGCAATATATTCAAAGGAAAATATTCGAATTACCGAAAAGAGTATTGAAAACATACTTAAAATAGATTAGAATACTTTAGATTGGACTTACTGGAAGAGGAAGTGGAGGTTGTGATGATGGAAAATAAAGTAAAGACCATTGGAATTTTAACAAGTGGCGGGGATGCACCGGGAATGAACGCTGCAATTCGTGCAGTTGTAAGAACGGCATTGCATGCCGGAATAAAAGTAAAGGGTATCCTTCGGGGATATCAGGGCCTATTAGAGGAAGATATTATTGATATGGATGCCAGAAGCGTATCTGATATAATTCAACGGGGCGGAACGATTCTATATACGGCACGTTGCCCGGAATTTGTACATGCCGAGGTTCAGGATAAGGGTGCGGGGATCTGTAAAAAGCACGGTATTGACGGTCTGGTTGTGATCGGTGGTGATGGTTCCTTTAAGGGAGCGGCTGCTCTTGCAAAACGAGGGGTGAATGCCGTAGGTATTCCAGGAACGATTGATCTTGACATTGCATGTACCGATTATACGATCGGCTTTGATACCGCAGTGAATACGGCAATGGCTACGATTGATAAGGTAAGAGACACCTCGACCTCCCATGAGCGATGCAGCATCATTGAGGTTATGGGAAGATTGGCAGGTCATATTGCATTATGGTGCGGTATTGCCAATGGTGCAGAGGATATCCTTACTGTGGAACGTTATGATTATGATGAGCAGCGGATCATCAACAGCATTATAGAAAGACGTAAAATAGGAAAGAGACATTACATCATCATCAATGCGGAAGGAGTCGGCGATTCCAATGGGATGGCGAAGAGAATTGAAGCCGCTACCGGTATGGAAACAAGAGCAACCATTATCGGATATGCACAAAGAGGCGGTTCTCCGACAGCAATGGATCGAGTATATGCATCCACCTATGGAACGAAGGCAGTGGACTTATTAATTGCCGGCGCAAGCAAACGTGTTGTTGCTCATAGAAACGGTCAGTTTGTGGATTTTGACATTCAGGAAGCTTTGGCAATGGACAAAGATCTTGACCAGTATATGTACGATATGTCTATCCGTCTTTCCAGATAGTTTAGAGAAAAAATAATGTAATAGAAATGGAGTATACAATGAGTCATAAGACGAAAAAGTTCTTATCCTATTATCGACCGTATCTTGGGTTGTTTTTTGCAGATATGTTTTTCGCACTGCTGGCAGCGGCAATTTCTCTGGTATACCCTATAATCGTACGTTACATCACGAATAATGTAATTACCGGGGCGGAGATATCGGAAACGGTACCGACGATTATTAAGTTGCTGTTTCTCATGCTTGGACTGATTATTCTCGAGTATATCAGTAATTATTTCATATCCTACAAGGGTCATATCATGGGTGCCAAAATGGAATATGATATGAGAAACGACATCTTTGAACATTATCAGAAGCTGTCCTTTAATTTCTTTGATAACCAGAAAACCGGACAGCTGATGACAAGGATCACCAATGACCTGTTTGATATCACGGAGCTATGTCACCATGGTCCGGAGGATCTTGTTATCTCGATTATAAAGTTTGTCGGTGCATTCGTCATTTTAGTCAGGATCAATCTGCAATTGACCCTGATTGTATTTGCTTTCCTGCCAATCATGTTCTTCTTTGCATTTCGTATGCGGGGAAGAATGAGTCGTGCATTCCGAAAGAACAGGGAACGGATTGCAGAGATCAATGCACAGATCGAGGACAATATTTCAGGAATCCGTGTCGTAAAGTCTTTTGCAAATGAATCGGCGGAGATTGATAAATTCCAGGAAGGAAACTCCAAGTTTGTCGACAGTAAACGAAACAGTTATTGGAATATGGCTGCCTTTCATTCCGGCCTTACCTTATTTACCGGATTGATTAATGTCGCTGTGATTGCCGGAGGCGGCTTATTTATTGCTTATAAGGTTATCAATATCGGAGATCTGCTTACCTTTATGCTGTATATCAATAACCTGATCGACCCGGTTAAGAAGCTTATTAGTTTCACAGAGCAGTTCCAGAACGGGATGACCGGTTTTGACCGGTTCTATGAAATTATGAGCATACAACCGGATATCGTGGATAAACCGAAGGCACTAACCTTAAAAGATGTCCACGGAGACATTGAATTTAATAATGTTGCATTTAAATACAATGATACCAGTACAGAGGTATTTAAAAACATTAACCTAAAGGTGAAGGCAGGAGAGTACATGGCGCTTGTCGGATCCTCCGGTGTCGGTAAGACCACTATGTGCAGCTTGATACCAAGATTTTACGAGGTCACGGAAGGCAGTATTACCGTTGACGGAACCGATGTCCGCGACATTAAACTGCGTTCCCTAAGAAAAAATATCGGTATTGTCCAGCAGGATGTCTACCTTTTTGCAGGGACGGTAATGGATAATATCCGTTATGGAAGACTGGATGCAACCGAAGAGGATATTATAGAGGCAGCTAAAAACGCCAATGCCCATGAATTCATTATGGAATTACCGGAAGGCTATGAAACCTATATCGGGCAGCGGGGCATTAAGCTCTCGGGCGGACAGAAGCAGCGCTTAAGCATTGCCCGCGTATTTCTTAAGAATCCACCGATCCTGATTTTTGATGAAGCGACCTCTGCGCTGGATAACGAGAGTGAGAAGGTCGTTCAGGACTCCCTCGAGAAGCTGGCGCATAACCGTACCACCTTTGTCATTGCCCATCGCCTGTCTACAATCAAGAATGCTAAGAAGATCCTTGTTCTGACCGAGGAGGGCATTAAGGAAACGGGAACCCATGAGGAACTGATGAAACGAAATGGAATCTATGCCGGACTGTATAAGCTGACCTATGAAAAAAACGGGGAAGCAGGGGCATAAAGCTTTCGATTGTCCTTCCTGACAAGTATTGGATTATTCATTTGGTAATACATAACATGAATTTGAGAGTCAAAGCTGAGTTGTAATATCGATTTTATCAATATGCATAATTTATGCATTGACAAATAATGGGAGATATATTCCATTTGCAACATGTTAATTTTATAGATTACGATAATAGATGCAAGAGGGTCTGTGACCTTCCTGTAATACATGGCTGGAAAATTATCCTATCTGTTTTGTGCCATAAGCAAACAAGTTTGTACGATTATGGTATATGATACGGATACGATGTTTTTTTGATCTGTGTAGGAAGGAAGGTTACAGACCCTCTTGTATTGTTTTATGCTGCCTCATACATTGCTTTTTTGCACATACCGCTTGGAAATGCAGCAGTCCCATTCACTTACAAGCGTTTTGGCATTTTTTTTTGGAACGGGTTCGGGAAGAACAGCGTCTAATTATTGCAAACGAAGGAGCATCAAATTCCTGTGAGCCCATTTTAATATTTACAGAGCGGAATGAAACAGTGTATACTATATTCAGGTTAGGCATGATAAAGAATGTACTTCAAAATATAGGTATATGACAGGGGGATAGCAGGATGCAGAAAGAACTCCGGAACGACCTCTTAGAGAATACGGCTGCTTATGATATAGAAGAGTTGATTCGCCAATACGGTAACGATGTATTGCGGACGGCATATATGTATGTCAAGGATAGTCATACGGCAGAAGATATTTTTCAAGATGTGTTTATTAAAGTAAATCAAAAGCTTTCTACTTTTGAAGGAAACTCTAGTATCAAAACTTGGATCATACGAATTGCCATCAATACTTGCAAAGATTATTTAAAGAGTGCATGGAATCGAAGAGTAATACCAATGATGGAGTACCAAGAGGATCAGATTGTAAGTGATACAGATTTTGACAGCGTAGAGAAGCAGGATACGGATGACATTATTAAAAAGGCAGTTTTATCTTTGCCTGCAAAATATAAGGATGTTGTACTCTGCGTTTACTATAATGAAATGACGATTGCAGAGACGGCAGCCGTTCTTAAAGTGGCAGAAGGGACCGTAAAAAGCCGCCTTTCAAGAGCCAGACAGAAGCTAAAATCAGTTTTAGAAGGGAGGATTTCAGATGAACTTTGAAAATAAAAAAA
The DNA here is from genome assembly GCA_015057615.1 of Lachnospiraceae bacterium. Taxonomy (GTDB): domain Bacteria; phylum Bacillota; class Clostridia; order Lachnospirales; family Lachnospiraceae; genus Mobilitalea. The sequence goes on from SVEA01000060.1 coordinate 22,543, forward strand.
CGGACAATAGTTATTTTGATGATATGAATATTCGGACACATCTGGATACTTCTCTTGATTTAAGCGGAATCAGTGTTTCGGAGCAGTTGATTCAGAAAACGCTTCGGGCGATAAAAGAGCAGCCGGTTGGTCCTTCGGAGCAGGAGGATAGCAGCAGGCATTTCAAACCCATTCCCTGGAAGCGGTATGTCCGCAGTTTAACAGGAGCCGCCGCTGCGGTACTCATTCTGTTTGCCGGATATCATTTTATAAGCAGTGGTTTCGGTGCTTCCCCAAAATATTCGACAAATAAATCCGCAGACACCGCCCCGGAGGAAGCAGCGAAAAATGACACCCCGAGCTATTTTGCGGCGGAAGGCAATCCCAAAAGTACAGACAATACCAGTGACAATATGGAATCTAAAATGGATACTACAAAGGAAGCAGAGCAGGATTATAAGATTAAATCTGCCAATCAAAAGGCGGAACAGGATATGGAAACCGGAACAGCCGATGAAAAAGCAGAGCAGAAATTCGCCCGGGAAGAAGCTTCGGAAGAGCAGACTCAGGATATCGCCGGTGCTTCCGTAGCGAAGGATGACATGGATCAGGAAGCAGTCGGCTTTCATGAAGTATGTTCCCTTACAGCGGAGTTGACGGAAAGCATAACGATTACGAACGAGCTAAGCCAAACTGCACTGACTTTAATAAAGCAGGTGGATATCGCCGAATTCTATTCCCTTATGGAGCAGTATTTCTATAGTAGTTCGGAAGAAAGCTTGTCCAAGGATCTGTATTATACGATCGAGCTTGATGGGAATGCGTCTAGTGGAATATCCTATCATATCCAAATCGGTAACGTAATAATCGTGGAAGAAACGAGCGGTGAGACGAGCCACAGGACTACTTATTCCATGTTAAATCAGGAAGAATTCCTGGGAGAGCTCTCGGATTATATTGATAAATATTAAAGCAGACGGAAACCGGAAACGAAAATAAAGGGATATCGCATTAACAATTGAAAAGGCGCCACATAGAACTAGAATGTTTATCACATCAATATCTAAAAAGAAGAGTGTGTGAATTATTATTCCATAAAGAGACCGTTTGTCGCCGTCGGTACTTAGGTTGTGGCAGATAACTATCTGTCACAGCCTTATGTACCGCTATGAGCGACAACCGAGTGAGAACGTGTCTTATGTTGGATAATAATCACACACTCTTATTGAAAACCTAAAATGTGATAAACATCATTAACGTGAAAAGGGCGTCGTATAATTAATGCGACGCCCCTTACCTAATAGCATATAAAATCAAAGGAAGCAAAAGAGGTAATGCAGGAAGGCTTACTCTGACTGCTCTTTGGTCTCCTCAGTATCCTGTGAATCAGAAGCATCGTTATCTTCAGAATCTTTTGTACTTGCTGCTTCTAAGTTAACATCTTCGTCTTCGGAATCGTCTTCTTCCTTTGGATTTAAATTAATAGGAACATATTCTCTCGTCTCACTGGTTGTTACCTTCTCTTCGTCGTCTTCCTCTTCAAAATCTTCGAAGTCATCCTCAAATTCATCGAAATCATCCGAGGCATCTTTCTTAATATAGTTCTTATAAACATAATAGGCACCGGCCGCCAGGGAAGCAAATGAGAGGGCACCAAGCATAAACTTTCCAAATTTTTTCATGTTTTTAATCTTCCTTTCCCGAATTTATTAATAAGTATATACTATTATTTCATTATAATTCGATTTTATTAAAAAAGAAAGTGAAATTTATATAAAATATGCTAAAACTTCTAAAATATTGAAGAGAAAAGATAGGAAACAAGGATGTTTCGATTTAATTTAGATATTGTTTAGAATTCCTTTTTTAAGTATAGAATTATTTCATTTGTTATCGGCAGCCAGGGTTTTCGAAATCCACATAATTTTATTTAAATCTTTACTTTTCAACATAATTATTCTATGATAGGTAAAGTATAATATTTATGTGTTCGAAGGGAGAAATTAAGTAAAATGGAAACTGTACATGAGGTATTATCACAAATAACAAACGGTGCAATTTTATTGTTTGAATTCATGGGAGTTCTTGTGATTTTAATATCGGGTTTTAATGGAGTCAGAAATTATTTTCGGAAGAATCCATTTACCAGGCTTAAATTGGCACAAGGAATGGCTATGGGTTTGGAATTTAAGCTTGGAAGCGAGATATTAAGAACGGTTGTTGTACGTGAGTGGCAGGAGATCGCATTGGTAGCGGGCATTGTCGCACTAAGAGCAGCGTTGACCTTCTTAATTCATTGGGAGATACAGAATGAGAAGAAAGAGTTTGGTGAGCTGGAAGAGAAGAAGCTGTACAAGGAAGAGCTGCGTGAGAGCAAGGTCAGTTAATTTATAAAAACTTAAGCTGTTTAACAAGAATTTGACATATACTTATTGCTATAATACAATATATGGTAATCAAGGAATTTTTTAAAAGGAAGCTTTTCGTACAAAGAATGGATACCAAAGAAAGTTATAACACGATACACATAGGAGGAATTAGAATGAAGCTGAATCATGTTAAAAAGGTTCCGCTGCTCATAGCACTCTTACTCTTGATACCGTTTTTCTGGAATCAAAGTGCTGTCAGTGTAAGTGCAGCATCTCCGAAATTTACACAAAGTAAAGTTACGATTGTCGGAAAGGATGAAACCTACCAGATGGTTATTGCCAATAAAGTATCCGGCTGTACCTATAAATGGTCAACATCCAACAAAGCGGTAGCAAAAATATCCAGCAAAGGTGTGGTAACCGCAGTCGGTAAGGGTACGGCTACGATTAAATGTAAAATCGTATACCCTACCAAAAAGACGAAGACGATTTCAGCGAAAATTACGGTGAAGATACCGGCAACCGACATAAAGATCAATAATGCAAAGAAGGTAAATGGTGCTCACATTCTTACATTAAATGAAACATATAACTTTAATCGGGATATCTTCCCCAGCGGTTCCTCCGATAAAACCTATTGGTCCATCGGCGGCGGAGACGAAGAATGTATCACCATTGATAGCAGTAGTAGCGGTATTGTCACCGCCAAAAAAGCAGGTAAGGTAACTCTGGTAGCAACCGCAGCAGAAAAGTCGACCGCAGAATCGGCTGCGAACAGCAGTGTAAGCGATGCAATTATTATCGAAGTCGTGGAGCCTACGGCAACCGTTCGTTCCGCCGATATCATCGGAACAACGCAGATCAAGGTGGTTTTTGACAGCCCGGTAAATCCGAGTACGATTATTGATTCGAACAATAAGCTACTGCTGAGCAACAGCGTCGTAGTGACGCTAGCAAAGGATTCCAAAGGAAATCTTGCGAAGGATCCCGGGACGCTGACGCCGAGCCTATCCTCGGATAATCGTACCCTTACCATCACAGCCTCCAAGATGCTTTCCGGAGATTATGGCATTAGCATTACGAATGCGGTGAAAACGATGGACGGAGTTGCGCTCGAGCCGTATAGTAGGCTGATGAGTTACATTGATACCATCGGTCCTGCAATTACTTACGTAGATCTGGATGATTCGGGTATGATCGCAACCATCCATTTTACCGAGGCAGTTGATTTTACAAAGCTGAAGATATCGGATGCAACCTTAATACCTACCGGTAAATCGACGACTTATGATCCGGCTACGCTAAGAACTCTGGAGAATCGATTAAACTATATTCCCAGTGAGGATCTGATGTCTCTGACCATTAATCTGTCCAATATAGCACCGACGGATTATGGCAAATCATTCTCAATTGTTATATCCGGGGTCAAGGATCTGGCAGGAAATCTGCCTACCAATTATACGTTACCAACGGTTCTGCGTACAGATATCACACCGAGACCGCAGGCAAAACCGATTTCTGTGATTCGGACGTCCTATAATACCATTACAGCCACCTTTAATCGTGCGATTAAGACACCGGGCTGGGTAACGGTTCATGGCGGATCCGTCGCAGACGGCAAAATCGATGAGAAGAATAATAAGAAGGTCAACTACACGATCAATGATGCGGATGCATCGCTGACCGGAGCGATTAAAGTAGAGATCGGCTTCTGGGACAGCTATAATGTTATTTCTACAGACAACTATTCACAGCAGATGAGACCATTTACCGTTAACTTTACAACGGACAAGACCAGTCCAATTATGCTGGAACATAGCTTTAATTCGGAGACCAAGGTGTTAACCATGAAGTTTAACGAGCCGGTCAGAATGATTGTAGATTCCGGTATCTTTAGTACCAAGCTGGTTACGGTGGATGATGATATTATCTCGGATACCCACATCACATTCAAGAAATTAGCAAGCGATGATGATAAAATAATTAACCTGAAAATTGACAATATGACCCGGTTTGGCAAATATACCTTCACCATCGAGAAAGGTTTTATCGAAGATAACTTCAGGAATATGTGCCTTGCCAAGACGATCACGATCAGCAATGCGACCGGATCCTCTAGTGAGCTTCCCGGACCATATGCAATCGTTCAGTCTAGCACGGATCTAAGTGAGATACATATTAAGTTCCATAATAAGGTGGATGTTGAATCTGCTCAGAGAACTTCAAATTACAGTATTCCGGGCGTTACCATCCTGTCCGCAATGGTTAACGATAATACGACGGATATCGGAGCAACGGTTGTTCTTACGGTAAAAGAGGGGTCGATTGATGTTTCGGTAGAAAGACCGATCACGATTACCGGTGTTATGGGCTACAACGGAAGCTATACGCCGATCAGCGCATATACAACTACGGTAAATTTAAAGGAGAATAAGGCACCGGTCGTTACATCAGTGACCTTTGACAAAGCCAACATCAATACGATTAAGATAACCTTCAGTGAGGCGATCCAGGGATCATTATCGGCAAATATAACACAGCTTAACAGTTCGTATACCAGATTGATTGGAAATACGGTTACCGTGGACGGAAATAGTATAATCTTTACCTTAGATTCCATTCCGGATAATAATACGGGATTGCGCATTGACATTGTAACCAATGATATTTCTGATTTAAATGGCAATAAGGCGACGTTAAATAGTACCTATATTGTTCGGGTAGCCTATTAAGCCTTAAGCGGAATAATGGCTAATAGCAGGGACCGAAGCGGTTTACCGCCACCGGATAGAAAGATTATGAAATAGACAGATAATATGATTTGAGAGTCAAAAGCGGATTTATAGAATTGACGAAGAATATTTGCTACGAAGGTTTTTGACATTTAAATTATAATATAATACGATACGGACGGAAAGAACTTTCAGAAGGACGATTTTATATTCTGGAAGTTCTTTCTTAGGATCTGAGGGTCAAAAGCCTTCCTAATTAACACATTGTTTCCAAAGTGCTGCATAAAACGCAGCGCAAAGCATTGCAAAAAGCGAAATACCTGGATTGAAGTACGTAATGGTACATAAGATCACAGAATACGTGGGTCTAAGTACCAACGACTTCAAACAGCTGCGCATAAAATATGTTTCATCTTACTTATGGAGGTATTAATTGCGCAAATCTTAGGTAAGAGGGTCAAAAGAGACAAGAAAGTCATAAATCTACGAAGGAGAATAAGTTATGTATGAATTTAAAGAAGAGTTCCGGACTGGAATTGAAGCGATTGACAAGGAGCACCAGAAGCTTTTTGAAATAGCGGACCGGTTGTATAATACAATGATGAACGAATTCATTCCGGACAAATACGACTATATCGTTGAAGTACTAAACGAGTTAAGGGATTATGCGGCAACGCATTTTAAACATGAAGAAGAGTATATGGTACAGATTGGCTATAAGAGATTGTTTTCTCAAAAAATAGAGCATGAAAAATTTATAGAGAAGATTACGGAATATGATCTGGATGAGGTAGATGAAAACCAGAGAAAGGTTATACTGGAGCTCCTGGAGTTTCTAAATGATTGGCTGGTAAATCATATCATGGAAAGTGATAAGAAAATAGGAATGCATTCATAAAATGAAACCGGTACTGACATAATGGGAAAGGCACCTTCAAAACTTCAAAAGGTGCTTTCCGGCAAACGAATGTTAGTGATACAAGGGGGTATGTAATATTCCTTCACACACTGGTCGAAGACATCCCATTCGTTTTGTATGCTTTAAACGTACAAATTTTGTTCGCTTATGTCACACAAAACAAACGACCTGTCTTTCAAACAGTGCATTATAGGAATATCACATATCCCCTTGTAGTTTGATTCAAATTTAATTTGTTCTTGCACATATTTTTGTTTCAATATTCATTTCTTTGGGTGCAGAATATCTCTTGTGAAGATATCGCTTTCCTTCAAAAGGCTTTCGATCGTATCAAATCCTAACCGGTGGAGCAGCTCAATTACATAGGGATTATCAATCGGGGTTTGATAGGGAGAGGAATTTCCGTAGCCCTCTACATTCTTTCTGCCTTCCTCGTGAGGAATTAAGGCTCTTGGACCGCCGACGCAACCGCCGACGCATCCCATGCCCTCATAGAAGTTGGCGGTAATTCTACCCTCTAGGATATCATTGATCATTTCCTTACATGCCGAAACGCCGTGAGCCTGCTTGGTATGGATGGAAATGCTGCGTTTTGGATTGATCCGCTCCAGGGTAGAGGAAACCGCTTCGCTTACGCCGCCGGTGTGCGCATAGATTCTTCCTCCCCGAGAGGAGTGATCCTTCTCGCTTTCTTCCATTTTCAACGGATCGATTTCCATGATCTCAAAGACATCCTGCATTTCCTGAAAGGTGAGTACAAAATCTACAGCATCCACAATATCCGGCTCCTTTGCTTCCTTTTTCTTAGCAAGGCATGGCCCGATGAATATGGTTAGTGCATCCGGGTGCAGAGACTTCACCGCACGTCCGCTGGCAATCATAGGGGACACCGCAGGGGGAACATGGGGTACAAGCTCAGAATATATTTTACGAATCATTGCGATCCACATTGGACAGCAGCAGCTGGTAAGCTGGTAGTCCGTCTCCGTCTTAATATTTACATCGAATTCCAGAGCTTCCTTTAAAGTAAGAATATCCGCGAACAAGGCGACCTCAACCATACCGTCAAACCCGACCATCTTTAAAGCGGTGCGGAGCTTTCCGGGGGTAACTTCGCTGCCATACTGACCCAGAAAGGCAGGGGCAACAAGGGCATAGACAAGACCTTTATGGGAATGTATCGCCTGGAGCGCAGGGATAATATCCTTACTGTTGGTTAAGTTCTTCTCTAGACATTCCTCGATACAGATGGAACAGCCCTCGCACTTTTCCTCATCAACCTCTATTTTTCCGGATTTGCCCGGATGGATCGCTTGAAACGGACATGCTTTTATGCAGTTCGGATCATCACCGCAATCACAGTCTTTGGTGTGCCAGACAAGAGGGTGCTTCTCGGGATGCAGCAGGCAGTCCAGCTGATGTGTGTCATAGTAATCCATCTTTTCTAAAAGTCCCATATCCTTATCCTTAAGTGTCCGCATCAAAACCTCATAATACAATTCTTCGAATGTTTTCATGTTTCTCCTTTCCTTGGCAATACAAAATAGGTAATTGCAAAACTTCGATATTGTAGGATTGTGTATATGCATCTGCTATAAACACAAATAATTCAACGAGAGAGTTTCGTAATTACCTAATAGTATAAATCATTTTAGTTTTCCTTATTCGGAATGAGAGATACGCTGTTGCTTTATAACCTTTAACCGGGTAAATTCCTCCCGTTCCTTTTCCTCCAGCGCATTCTGAATGGAAGTGGTAAGGGCGTTATAGTAGGGGATCGTGATATTTTTCAATGCATTTGCCCGCTTCTGGGTTTTCTTAATACTTGCAGCCAGGCGGTAAGCGGAATTTTCAATCATAGATAATTGAATGGTCAGCTGCTTTACCTTATTGAACTGCTTCGTGGCTTCATCCAAGGAAATCTTTGTTTCAAAGAAAGCATAGACAGGCTTTGCCGGCGTATCATCATGTTCTACCAGCGGGATTTCCGTACCCATGATACTTCTTTGCTTTATTCGGATGGATTGCTCCTCGGGAACGGTATTACTCAGCGCGGAAACATTCCGAATTCCCATTTCAATATTCGCCTTTTGAAGAGCAAGATAGGCAGCGGAGAAGGTACTGTCAATATCCGATTGGATATTTCTTGCCCGGTCAATCAGATCCATCAATTCCCGAATCAGGATGTTCCGCTTTTTGTCCATTAAATCATAGCCCTGCTTTGCTAATTGAAGGGAGTTTTTCACCAGTATAAGGTTACCCTTGGTAGGGAAGGTATTTGTGTTCAAAAGATCACCTCAGCTCTTGATGGGAAGTATCGTTTTCAGGGGAGGGATAATACTGATCCAGAATCTTCGTATCCACACGGTCCAACTCGTCTCTTGGAAGGATGGAAAGGAGCCTCCAGCCAAGATCCAGTGTCTTTTTAATGCTGCGGTCCTCCGTAGGACTCTGAGAAATAAATTCCTCCTCCATAGCATTACCGAATTGAATGTATTTTTTATCAATTGGAGACAACTCATCTTCTCCGATAACGCTTGCCAAAGCTCTTGCCTCCCCGACATGTGCATAGGAGGAAAAAAGCTGGTTTGCAAGATCCTGGTGATCCTCTCTGGTAAATCCCTTTCCGATACCATCCTTCATGAGACGGGACAGGGATGGGAGAATGTTAATGGGAGGGTAGATTCCCTTTTGAAACAGGGTACGATCTAGTACGATCTGCCCCTCGGTAATATATCCTGTCAAATCTGGAATGGGATGGGTGATATCATCGTTTGGCATCGTAAGGATCGGTATCTGGGTGACGGAACCCTTACCTCCCCGTACAATACCGGCTCTTTCATAAAGGGTAGCAAGTTCACTGTAGAGATATCCGGGATATCCTTTACGGCTGGGAATTTCACCCCGGGAAGAGGAAACCTCACGCATTGCCTCTGCAAACGAAGTCATATCGGTTAAAATAACAAGAATTTGCATTCCCTTTTCAAAGGCTAAATATTCCGCAGCGGTTAAGGCAACCTTTGGAGTAATCAGCCGTTCTACGACAGGATCATTTGCCAAATTCAGATACATCACAACATGGGAGCTGGCACCGCTGTCCTCAAAGGTACGGCGGAAAAAATCAGCCACATCGTGTTTTACGCCCATGGCTGCAAATACAATTGCAAATTCTTCCTTGGTATCCTCACTTAAGGAAGCCTGCCGTACGATCTGTGCTGCCAGCTGGTCATGGGGAAGTCCGTTTCCGGAGAAGATCGGCAGCTTTTGTCCGCGGATCAAGGTGGTCAGACCATCGATCGAAGAGATACCGGTCTTGATGTAGTTTCTCGGGTACTCTCTGGAGCAGGGATTGAGCGGCTGTCCGTTAACATCCTTTTTTGTTTCGGCGGAGATATTACCTAAGCCGTCAATCGGCTTACCGATGCCGTTAAAGACACGGCCGAGGATTTCCTCGGAGAGCTCCAGCTCCATGGGATGACCGGTCAGCTTGGTATGTGTATTCGAAAGAGACATGTTATCGGTTCCCTGAAATACTTGTATGATTGCCTTATCTTCGTATAATTCTACAATTCTGCCCAGTTTTTTCTCGGTCCCTCCTACGGTCAGCTCCACGATTTCATCAAAGGAAGCATCGCGAACGCCCTCTAGAGCGATTAAGGGACCATTAATTTCACTCAGTCCTAAATATTCTATTGCCATAGTCTTACCTCCTTCCTATGCGTTCTTTGCCATGATACGGTTGTAGAAGGTATCAATCTTTTCTTTATATTCATCAAATTTATACAGTTCGTCATTTGCAACATCATATTTGATGGAGATTACTTTATCAAATATATCCTCTTCCCGTAATACCGACATCGGCATATTCATATCGATGAGCTGCTTTGCTTTGGTGTAGAGATAAAGAATCGTCTGCATCATTTTCAGTTGCTTTTCCAACGGAACATAGGTATCCGAAGGGTGGTAGGCATTCTGCTGAACAAAGCCCAGGCGGATTACTCTTGCAATTTCCAATACCAGCTTCTGATCATCCGGCAGTACATCACTGCCAATCAGCTTCACGATTTCATTCAACTGGCTTTCCTGAGTCAGAAGACTTAGGATCCGGTTACGGCAGTCGATAAAATCTTCACCGACATGGGTAATATACCAGGGAGCCAGATCATCCAGATATTCGCTGTAGCTGGTCAGCCATTGAATGGCAGGGAAATGTCTCGCATAGGCGAGGGACTTATCCAGTGCCCAGAAGCATCGGACGAAACGCTTCGTATTCTGGGTTACTGGCTCGGAAAAATCACCGCCCTGTGGTGATACCGCACCGATGATGGATACACTTCCTTCCGTTCCGTTTAAGTTCTCCATAAAGCCTGCTCTTTCGTAGAAGGCGGATAGCCGGGAGGCAAGATAGGCAGGGAAGCCTTCCTCCGCAGGCATTTCTTCCAAACGCCCGGATAGCTCACGAAGCGCTTCCGCCCAGCGGGAAGTGGAGTCTGCCATGATGGCAACATGATATCCCATATCCCGGTAGTATTCTGCCAGGGTGATGCCGGTATAGATGCTGGCTTCCCGAGCAGCGACCGGCATATTGGAGGTATTTGCGATCAGCGTGGTTCTTGCAAGCAGAGGATTACCGGTCTTTGGGTCGACCAGCTTAGAGAAGTCCTCCAAAACCTCCGTCATCTCATTTCCGCGCTCGCCACAGCCGATGTAGACAATCAGATCGGCATCCGACCATTTTGCCAGCTGATGCTGCGTCATGGTTTTACCGGTACCGAATCCGCCGGGGATAGCAGCGGTGCCGCCCTTGGCTATGGGGAATAGGGTATCGATAATTCTCTGCCCCGTGATTAAGGGACGGTCGGAGGTATACCTCTTTGCTACCGGCCGGGGAATACGGATCGGCCATTTTTGTGTCAGGGAAAGTTCTTTCTCATTCCCGTTGCGGTCCGTAATGGTAACGATCGGATTCTCGATCGTATAGTTTCCATCCGGCGCTATTTTTGTTACAACACCGGAGACATTGGGAGGAACCATGGATTTATGCACGATCGCTGTGGTTTCAGGCACCTCTGCGATAATGGTCCCGCCATAGATGTAGTCACCGGGTTTCACGGTTATATGGACCTTCCACAGCTTTTTGGTGTCCAGGGATTTTACACTGACACCTCTGGAAATAAATGCACCGGAACGGGCAGAGATCTCCTGCAGGGGGCGTTCAATACCATCAAAGATATTACTTATAATACCGGGAGCCAGTGTCACGGAAATTGCAGCGCCCGAAGAGGTCACCTCATCCCCGGGACGAAGCCCCGTCGTTTCCTCGTAAACCTGTACGGTGGTTTGATTCTTTGTTAAGGCAATTACTTCACCGACTAAGTTATCTTTTCCGACATATACCATATCACCCATTTTAAATCCCTGATTTTCAGAAAGATAGACAATCGGGCCATTAATGCCGTATATTTTACCTGTTATACTCATGTTGGAAAACTTCCTTTCTCCTTACGAAAGCTTGAAGGCTTCCTTTTCTTCCGCAAGCTTTGTTAGGAATGAATGATCGATTAAAATACTGCGGGAAGGAATTACCGCTCGGATGCCGCCAAAAAAGTCCCGGTCGCTTATCGTCAGCGTAACACCGGTTCTGTTTTCCAGCACGGATTTGCGGCCTTCATCGGTGGGGTTGATATAGATAATGATTTCCGTGTTTTGTGCAAATGCCTTCGCCTGCGTTATTTTAGCAGCCAGATAGTCCTCATAAGCTGGGGACTGCATAAATTCTTTCAGCTTTTGCTCCACATCCTCAAAGATCTGCTGAACCATCTCGGTCACTTTTTCCTGCAGCTTTCTTCGAATTTTAAATGCCTCGGTAGACAGCAGATGATTCTTCTCCCTGCGTATTTTATCCGATTCAATCCGGTACGTATTTTCTGCTTTCTTCAAAGCGGATTGCTTACGTTCCTCATATATTTTAGTGAGCGTATTTTCATAATCTGTTACGATCTGGATTCCCTGTGCGGTAGCACTCTCGATAACCGATGTATAGAAATGATCTAATTTTTCATTTAAGTTCATAGCTACCCTCCATTATAATTTTAGACCAATGGCTTCATTCACATAGGAGGTAATGAAGTCGGGTTTACGACCGGTGCCGTGCCGGTCCGGAATTTCTACAAGCAGAGGCAGCTTTCGGTTTAACTTTATGTCATTTATAATGTCCGGAAATATGGAACTGAATTTTTCCGTAATTAACAGGATGCCGATCGTTTTATCCGCAAGAACCGCATCAAGCTGCTTTTTTAGTTCTTCCTTCTCGTGAATGACCACGCCTTCTACGCCGGCAAGCCGCATTCCTGTGTAAGTATCTACGTTATCGCTGATAAGATACATTCGCATGCCCTGACCTCCTTTCTTATATCAAACAAATAATGATTTGAGAGCCAAAAGCCTTCCTAACAAATCGTCTTTTATTGCTCTCATCATATAATAGGTATTTGCGAAACTTTAACCTAAGATCGTAAAGGATACAATCAGGCCATAAAGAGCAATACCTTCTGCCAAAGCAACGAAGATCAATGCTTTGCCCATAACGGAGGAATCCTCGCTGATGGCACCCAAGGCAGCAGAAGCCGCAGAGGCAACCGCAATACCGCCGCCGATACAGGATAGGCCGGTGGACAGTGCCGCAGCGATAAACTTCCAGCCTTCCACAGCCGAAGCCGCTGCTTCTGCTGTTTCTGCGGCAGAAACCTTACCGCTGAACATGAAGATATCCGCGATAATTAGGGTTGTAAAGAAAAAGAAGGCATTGCATGCAAGCGTAGTTTTTAAGCCGCCCTTGGTTTTTTTCTTATGAACAAAAAACGATCCAAACGGAATTACAATACTTAATAATAAAGCGATCAGTGTGGTTATTTTTAAAGCCATGATAGAAATCCTCCTTATATTTGACAAAATTTAAATTCATATACGAAACGCGGGTAAGAAACCTGCTTATTTGTAGGGTTTAAATTCCTTACCGGTTCCTTTGTAGAAACGGCTGAACATCTCATAATATTCCAGACGCAGGACCTGGATCGCTACGATCAAGCCTTCCATTCCGGCGACAAAGAGATTGCCGATCACCAGTACCGCAATGTTAGGGCTGCCAGATTTTACTCCTGCAAGCAGCATGACGACTCCCATCATTGCTGCGTGGCTTAAAGCGAATGCGCCGACACGAAGAAAGGATATCGTATTGGTTACATAGCTTAATAAAACCTCGAACAGCTCAAAAAATGATTCGACGAAGAACATCCCTTTCTTTTCCGGGAATATATGTGGGTTCTTCTCGACCCAATGCGTTAAAGGTTCTTTGAAGAAGATAAGCAGCAGCGGAATGCCGAAGAAAATTACCAGCACAATGGCTGCCGGCAGGGTATGTCCGGTCGAGGCAAGCAGTACGCAGGTAACTGCCGCGCTGTAGAAGACAAGTCCAGGAATGCCATTGGTATCAAAGAACACTTTGCCGTATTCCTTTGCCTTGATTCCGTTGATTATGTTAATAATCATGGCGATGATAATTAAAGCTACACCAAATCCTACCGCAGTAAGAAGTACCGTCATGACATTCGCCATCGGGGAGAGCCAGAGGGGGGTCAGCACATCCTCAAAGCCGAAGATGCTTCCATAAACAAATCCGAACAGGGTGGAAAATACACCGGCCATAGCGACAATCGCCGCCAGATTCATCTTCTTAAGCTTATAAAGCAGAGCGCCGCCGATGGCTAAAACAAGACCCTGCCCGACATCCCCAAACATGATTCCAAAGATCAGGGAATAGGTGATTGCAACAAAGGAAGTCGGATCCACCTCATCATAGGCGGGCAGGCCGTACATCTGAAGGAACATCTCAAAGGGCTTAAAAAGCTTAGGGTTCTTCAGCTTCGTGGGTGGCTTTGTGATCGGGCTTTCCTGCCCCTCCTCCATGGTGCAATACAGACCCTTTTCCTGCTTCATATCCTCTAAAAAAGCTTCGGAATATTTGTCCTCGATCCAGCCGCAGAGGATAAAGAAAACCTCGTCATTTCCCTTTCCTTTGGTGATTGCTGCAAGCTTACGTACATCAAAATTTTTTGTAAAAAGGCTTAAAGTCCTTTTCGCCAGCAGGATATCTTCCGCGTTTTCATTGACAGCCTGTTTCATCTGTGCAGAGATTTTTGACAACGCTTCCTTTACTTTCATACTCTCTGTCAGGATCGATTGATATGCATTCACCGGTGTGCCCTCGTAGGAATCCGAAAGGAATATCCGCTCAAAGTGAAGAGAGGAATAGATGGCATCGATGCGGACTGCCTCTGCGGAGGGAGCAAAATACACACCCCACACATACTCCCGGTCCCGGTCACATTCAAAAAAGTATGTGTCGGAATTGTCATAGACATACTTAATAAACTTATTGTAATATTCATGTGCTACCTTACCGAACCGGAATTTGATAAATTTAAAATTCATCAGCTTGTTTAAATCAAATTCCAGACTCCGAAAAGGTTCAATCTGGCGCTTCAAATCCTCCAGTTCATCCCTGCGGACAAATAATTCTTTTCGCTTTGCATTAAAGTCCTGCAACTTCAAAAAATTAGAATTAATAATATCGGATGCCTTATCCGCAGGAATGATGGTATCCCCTGTGGGAGCCTTCGGATCAAGAAGATTCGTAAGCTCCTCCGATCGTTCTATTAGTTCCCGGTAAGGATTTGCTTCTACGAAAGGTCGTAAGCTGCGTACGGTACTCAGTTCTGCCAAAGCATTTTCAAGATGGATATCATACTTAGTCAGATAGACATTTACAATGCGGTCAAATTCGCTTTTCGGACCGGTAATCGTTAAGAACTTCATTTTTTCAATCAATTATGACACCTCCAATTCATTTTGGCGGGGGAAATACCGATACGGTATTCTCCTGCGTTATTGTATAATATAGGACAGTCTGTTCTGGGGGTTCAGCCGGTAACGGATGCATTCCAAAGCAGTAATCAAACGCGATATTTCCAGCTCCTTCTGATATAAATATTCATTGGCAGTCGCCATGGAGGAGGGATATTTCCTCTTATTCATTTGATATACTTTTCTTACAAGCTGTTTATATTTGCTTTCCATGGTGTGATTTTGCAGAGCAGGGTACATCTCCTTATATGCGGTATGCTTCATCAGTTCCATAAACTCCTCCATAGAATTTGCAGTAGCCATGCCGGCAAGCTGCTCCTTTGTCAGCCTATATGTGATCGGAAGGATATAGGATAATATATCCGCTGCCTCCAGGTTATAGATGCTTTTTGAACGATAGATCCACATGATATTTAAGAGATCAATCTCCGTACCGAGCCGGCCTGTGAATGCCTTATAATTATCTCCGGTCAACAGCTTCTCTTTTAATTTCCATGCCTTCCCGAAATAATACTGGTCCAATTGCATTTCATAATCAAAGGAGCTGAGGTTCCTGCCGGAGGCCTGGAGCTTTTCAAAAAATGGATAGTACTGCGTTCCTTTTAAATTCTGAATATATTCTTCCATGGACACAGAGGCAGACAGCGCGGCAACATTAATTTTTAGATGCTTTGTAAAAAACGGATGTACATCCGGAGCATTGGCATCTTCTTCGCTGTAAACCAGACGGATACAGGATTTTAATATTCGAACCTCATAGCGAAAGAAGAGAAGATCCAGATCCCTTCGCTGCTCGGCATCAGCAAACCGATAGATCTTTGCAAAATCAAGGTACAGTGCATAGATTAAGATCTTCTCCACATCCCCCCGATGCAATATCGTGTTCCCATAATGGCGAAAGATTTCCCGATATCCCGGATGATCCGCAAGGAGTGCATTAAATTCCGCGACCGAGTCCAGATTGGCGATCTTAGTGTATTCCTCTCTGCTGATCAAATTGGCTTCCATAGCCCGTACTTTTGTATTAATTCCACTATAGGATAAAAGATTATTCATAGTTAATAACCACGCCTTTCAAAGCCTGCAATTTTGATTCAAGTGTCAAAAGCCGATTTATAAAACTAACTTCATCAATATGCACAATTTATGCATAGATAAGTAATAGAAAATATATTCCATCCGCAACACGCTCTCACTTGCAGTCTGCTTCCATTTCGTCTAGGAATGAATAATATTTTCAAAAACCTGCCGGACCAAAGCATCGTGCTCGTTTTTATTAATTGCATTAAGATTTTTGATACGGTTTTCGAAGCTTACTATCATTTCCGCTTTTTCCTTGGTAAGCTCGTTGTTTGTTCTCTCCTGTAAGGAGTGTAATTTTTGCGCACTGTCGGAAGCAATGGCGGTCTCCATTTTCTCTATATTTTGTTCAAACTCTTCATGAAGCTTTTTTTTATGCTCATTTGCTTTTGCTACAATTTGATTTGCTTTTTCCTCAATTTCATATAGCTGGCGAATCATTTTCTCCATAAGATCATCCCTCATTTCTGCGTAGATTTCTGCGCGCCTCTCCTTAACAAGATATACTTTATAGTGGCTCAATATTTTAACTCTCTTTTTGAAAAAAATTCTATATAAAATTTTCACAAAATTTTAAAAAAGAATAAATTCCCTTTTGTGCAGGAATCATGTGAGTTAAAGAAATAACAAAATTTTTATAAATATAGAAATTGTGATATAATTATTATTACTAATATTCTTGGTAATATATCCTATGGAGCAAGAAAGATAATTTTGTTCATATTTACTTTAGACAGCAGTTCTTTTTTTACAGCTTTACGAAGATAAGTATTTGATTTATAATAAACGTAGCAATTTTCATAATCCTTCCTAGTGCATAATTAAGTATACTTAGGAAAATCTAAATACAATAATAGTGAAAAAGATTACCAATCTTTTACTCCTGCAGGTTTGTGTCTGTGCGGCATCCACAAACTCTATAATACGTAAAAAGCCGCGCAAAAGAGAGGTTTGGCGTGAAAGAAAAAACGAGAAAGAGAATTACTTGGTGCGGTTGGCTCCTGTTTTATTTATACATCATATTATTATGCTATTTCTTATTTTTGAGTGAGCATTACGGAAGGGATATTATTTCGAAGGAATATCGATACAATCTGGAACTATTTAAAGAAATTAAACGGTTTATAAAATACCGGGAACAGCTGGGCTTTGAAAATTTTGCGGTAAATATTCTCGGCAACATTCTTGCCTTTGCTCCGTTTGGCTTCCTGCTTCCTATGCTGAAGAAATCCTACCGTCATTTTTTTGTAATAGCCCTCTTTAGTGCTTTGTTCAGCCTGTCCATCGAACTGGTTCAATTGTATACACGGGTAGGTATTTTTGATGTGGATGACATTTTGATGAATACGATCGGGGGAATCTTAGGCTATATTGTATTTACCCTTCTGCATTTTATTTACCGCAGAACGCATAAGGAAACAACCGTTAAGAAGGGAGACTGAGCATGTGGAAGATACGCATGTGGAAAAAGAATAGGGAAATGATTCATTTCTCGGGCAGGAGGCATACCAGACTGGGGGTAACCTCTGCAGTCATCGGGATCGTGAATGTCCTGGGATTTACAACGGTCAGTATCCTGTCGGGTACTTCCCACGGAAACGGCGGTATCTATCTTGGCATCATCGGGCTGCTGCTATTCGGTTTCGCCATCTATGGCTTCTATCTTTCCTATAAAGCCTTAAAGGAGAAGGATGTTTTTTATCGTTTTCCCATGATCGGAATCAGTTTGAACGGTCTTATGATCATTATTTTCTTGATTTTATATATCATTGGTTTTGGAGGATAGTGTGAATAGTCTCGCAAAAAAACTGCGAGACATTACAAGAATAGCAAAAGCAGCTATTCTTCGAAATTTATGTCCAAAGAGTATGGGCGTTAATGAAAAAACATATTCACCAAGCGAATTAACTCGCTTTGCAATACCTAGCCTGCGGCACAAAGTTTGCAGGTAGTCAAGGAAGGGCATGGTTATTATGAGTAGGTTAGAGGAACAGATCAAGTTTATTCTAGAGGTAGATAAGCTGAAGAATATTGTACGGCAGAACTATCTCGTTGATGGGAGCCGTAAAGAGGATGATGCGGATCATTCCTGGCATCTTGCGCTGATGTGCGCGGTACTAAGTGAATATGCGAAGGAGCCAATTGATGTATTAAAGACAATGACGATGGTACTCATTCATGATATTGTTGAAATTGATGCGGGGGATACCTACGCTTATGACATAAAGGCACACGATACCAAGAGGCAGAGAGAGACCGCTGCCGCTGACCGGATCTTTCATCTGCTGCCGCCGGATCAGGCAGAGAAGATACGGGCGCTGTGGGAGGAATTTGAGGAAGGGGTTACTCCGGAGGCTAGATTCGCCATCACGCTGGATCATATACAACCGCTTCTATTGAATTCAGGCAGTAACGGAAAGTCGTGGAAAGAGCATCAGGTCAAGCTTTCCCAGATACTTCACAGAAATGAGACAACGCATGAGGGCTCGGAGACCTTATGGGAATATGGGCTGGGCATCATCCATCGAAATGTTGAGAATGGAAATATTACCAACGATTTGCAGGAGTAGCCCCATAGAAATTTTTGAGTAATCCAATCGAGTTTGGATTTGCGCAAACATTTATGAACTTGTGTATGCAAAAAAATGGTGTAGAAATGAGTTAAGAGTAGAAATAAAGTGAAAGGTGGAGGGATAGGATGAAGTATAAGGTATTATTCCAAAAGGAAAATGAAGAGATAAGAGAGAGATATCAACTTGCGATGGAACGGATCGGCGTGATGGAACAGGAGAAGACGGTCAAGGAGCCTTACAGTGATTATTTCCATAGGGAAGCATCCTTTGTCATGCTCATAAAGAGTATCGTGCAGATGGTGGAAGAGGAGCACTTGTCTACATATACGCTAAATGAATTACAATCCATTAACCGGTCCCTATATGAGGATCTTATTGGAGATAATTATGAAGTCAGTTATACCAATCCGGCTTATGCCTGTGAGAAGCTGGGGAAGAAATATGGAAAGCTGCTTTCTTTTTTGACGGCGGAGTTGCGGAGTTTGATCGTATATGCCTATGAAAACAGGCTGTATGAGCTGACCATCTATTTGGAGCTGCTGATTGAAGTTTATAACTATTTTGAGAGGGAGGATGAATTTACTTACAAGGATGTAAAGCGGGTAATCTATGCATTTATGAGCGATTACTGCGATATCCTTGTGGAGTATCGTACCAGAGAGCTTCTGGATACCAACCTTTCCTATATAACGGATATCATAATGGAATCAGATCTGTCGGATATCCGCTATCTCTATAAGTTTGGAGACTATATTACGGAAAATGAAATTAAGACAGCAGAGTATATGAATTCCTTATCGGAAAAGCAGGTTCAGGCAATGGCGGATACCTTCACGGAAGGATACCGGCTGGGCTTTATCGCGAATCGTTTGGATCTTAGCAAAAAATCCATAGTAAATATTCGCTATCAGATCGGCTTTGAGCGGATGGTACGCTATGCTATCCAGAACTTCCGGAAATTAGGGCTGGAGCCTACGATCTACCGGGCGGCTTATAATGCTGTGAATAAGAGGCAGCATCTAAAGATCGGCTGCCACGGAACCAGTCCGAGCAGGCAGTATGAGTTTGACCATCGTTTTGATATCGGCATCTTCTATGATAAAGCATTCCAGGTCCGCCAGTTAAAATGCCTGCAGGAATCCTATGAGAAATATAAGGAGCAGGGAGCTGCCTTCGCAGGTCCGTCCCTGATCGAGGTGTTCGGAGAGGAGATATTTATACCGGAGGACAAGAAGGAAGCGATCCGGCTGGATAAACGCCAGCAGAAATTATATGTGGATTGTACGAACAAGGGTGCGCTGCTTTCCATGGAATATTTGAAGCTGGAGGAAACCTCCTTTACGATCATTGCCTATCCGATACCGGAGATCGGGAAGGATTATGAGGCGATTTTTACCGAGACGGTGAAGGTGAATACGCTGGACAGTGCCCTATATCAGAAAATACAGCAGAAAATCATTGATACCCTGGACCAGGGCGACTATGTTCGGGTTCTCGGCGCAGGAAAGAATCATACCGATATGAAAGTGAAGCTTTATTCCCTTTTGGATCCGGCGAAGGAAACCATTTTCGAAAACTGCGTTGCGGATGTGAATATACCGGTCGGCGAGGTATTTACCTCTCCGGTATTAAAAGGTACGGAGGGTGTATTGCATGCGTCGAAGGTTTATCTAAATGATCTGGAATATCGGGAGCTTAACCTTGTCTTTAAGGATGGGGTCATCACAGAATATACCTGCGGTAATTTTACAGAGGAAAGCAAAAACAAGAGCTTTGTGAAAGAAAATCTACTATTCGGCCACGATTCTCTTCCGCTTGGTGAATTCGCGATCGGAACGAATACAACGGCCTATATGATGGGAAAGAAATATGATATCGCACCCCGTCTGCCGATTCTGATTGCAGAGAAGACCGGTCCACATTTTGCTATCGGCGATACCTGCTACAAGCATAGTGAGGAAACTATGACCTATAATCCGGACGGGAAAGCAATCGTTGCCCGGGACAATGAGGTGTCTCTGCTTCGTAAAACCGATCTCGCGAAGGCGTATTTTAACTGCCATACGGATATCACATTACCTTATGATGAACTGAAGGCGATCACCGTTTACTGTAAAGACGGAACTTCTATTCCGATTATAGAAAACGGCAGATTTGTACTGGAAGGCACCGAAGAGCTTAATAAAGCGTTCGATGAAAATTGATTTGCGTATCAAAAGCCGGTTTATAAAACAAACTTCATCATTTGCACAATTTATGTATTAGTAATATGAAACAAATTTTATTCGCAGCACATGGTCTCATAAAGCACTGCATAAAACGCAGTACTTGGATTGAAGTACGTAATGGTACATAAGACCACAAAATACGTGGTCTAAGTTCCAACGACTTCAAACAGTTGCGCATTAAAACATGTTTCATATTACTAATGTTTTTCCTTGCTTTGTGCAAATTGAAGAAGACAATTTGTTAAGAAGGCTTTTGACACTCGTATCAAAATTAAAGAAGGGCGAAGCGGAAAACTATGTTAACGATATCAAATTTTTCGAAAAGTTATCAAAGGAATAAGAAAGCAGTTGATTGTCTGAATATGGAAGTCGTAGCAGGGGATATCTTTGGATTTATCGGACACAATGGAGCTGGCAAGACAACAACGATTCGTGCAATTGTAGGAGTCTTAGAGTTTGAGGAAGGGGATATCTTCGTCGACGGCATCTCCATTCAGAAGGATCCAGTAGCATGTAAGAAGCGTATCGCTTATATTCCGGATAATCCGGATTTATATGAGCATCTGACTGGAATTCAGTATCTGAATTTTATCAGTGATATCTATGAAGTGAATTCGGGTGATCGGGAGACCTTGACGAAGGAATACGCGGATGCGTTTGAATTGACGGATAATCTGGGAGATTCTATTGCCTCCTATTCCCACGGCATGAAGCAGAAGCTTGCGATCATTGCAGCTTTGATCCACAGGCCAAAGCTTCTTGTGCTGGATGAACCGTTTGTCGGACTGGATCCGAAAGCCTCCCATACGCTGAAGACGATTATGGCGGACCTGTGTAAGGAGGGAAGCGCAATCTTTTTCTCGACCCATGTGCTTGAGGTTGCGGAAAAGCTATGCAATAAGATTGCAATCATTAAGAATGGAAAATTGGTTGCCTGTGGAACGACCGAAGAGGTCAAGGGTAATTATAGCCTCGAGGACGTATTCTTAGAGCTGACGGATAAGGATTGATTTGAGTGTTATAAGTCAATCAAAACAATGAATAAAATGCCGCTGTTGGCGGCAGAATGCGAGGGAAGTATGAAGAAAGTAATTTCTCTGGTTCGTATTCAAATCGCGGCTGTCCTTACCGATATGCTTGCGCTAGGGAATAGCCGTAATAAAAAATCGAAGGCAGTCGGATACGGAAGATTAAGTATATTTATCATCCTGATGAGCTTCGTCTCCTTTTTATATTGTACGATGATAGCGGGCGGACTTAAAATGTTTGACAGTCTGGAGCTGCTTCTTCCTCTTATGATGGCAGTTACCAGCACGGTATCGCTTATGACAACGATCTTTAAGGTAAAAGGAACTATCTTTGGCTTTCGGGATTATGATCTGGTGATGTCGTTACCGGTAAGTACCCGAGAAATTGTGGCCAGCCGGGTAAGCCTTCTGTATGTAGTGAATATGGTATTTACAGCGATCATCATGATTCCGGCGATGGTGGTCTATGGGTTGATGGCAGACCCTAGTATCCTATTTTTTATAAATAGTATCATTTCCTTGTTCTTTATACCGATGGTACCGATTATTCTGGCATCCATTCTGGGAACGGTTATTGCCTATGCGGCATCCCGGTTTCGTCACACGAACCTGCTTAATATCCTGTTTTCCATCATGATCTTTGTCGGCATCATGGTATTCTCCTTAGGCATGGGGGATTCCGGACAGGAGCTTGTGAATTTCAGCCGTACGATGACGCAGAAGGTCAATACCATGTACCCGCTCGCAGGTCTTTATACGAATGCCGTAATTCGGAAAGATATGGTGTCCCTTCTTGGCTTTATCGGAATCTCGCTGCTTGCATTCTTTCTCTATTCCTTCCTGATCGGGAGGTGTTTTAAATGGATGAATTCGAAAATGCTAGTTGGGGCGTCAAGAACAAAATTTGTTATGGGGGATCTTAAGGCATGTTCCCCTTTTTCTGCACTCTATCATAAGGAGATCAAACGCTTCTTTGCGACTCCGGTTTATATGCTGAATACCGGCTTTGGCGTGGTCCTGCTGACCATTGGTACGATCGTGTTAATATTTATGAAGAGTCCTCTGGCAGAACTGTTCCATCTTAAGCTGGATATGAAACAGATGCTTGCCTCTCCACAGTTTGGGGAAGCATTCGGCGGATATGGACCGCTTATGGTATCTTTTTTCATATATATGAGCAGTACTACCATGGCATCTATTTCCTTGGAGGGGAAGAATCTCTGGATACTGAAATCCCTGCCGGTACCGGCAAAAACGATATTTCTTGCAAAGATTGCGGTGAATCTAACGATACTGGCTCCGGTGCTGCTGGATGTTATCCTGATTGGTATGGTACTTCAGGTTCCCTTTTACCAAGGAATCGTTCTTCTTCTGACCGTGGTGGTTTGTGCGTTTTTTGTTTCTATCTTTGGATTATTAATAAACTTAAGATTCCCGAATTTTAATTGGACCTCGGAAACAATCGCAGTAAAGCAAAGTGCTGCTTCGGTGGTATGCGTATTTACCGGAATGGGAGTAATTGCGTTACAATATCTCCTGCTGTTTCTTCAGCTTGACATAACACTTACCTATCTTGTATATATTGGAATCATGGGGATTGCGGATGCCGTTTTATACCGGATTCTTCTATCTTACGGGTCCAAGCGGTTCTGCGAGTTATAAAGATGTCTGTTAATGAAGGAATGACATAAGAGGTAAAGGATAAAAACGAATATTACAAGATGATTGCCCCTCTTGTAGTATTCGTTTTTTATCGTATAGGAGTGTGTCCTATACGGCAAAAAAAGCTCCGCTAAGGGCGCGTAGGGTATTTATCTGTCTGCGGCAGAACGCGCTCGGCGCGAGAGTTTGCCAAGGCAAACTCTTTTTTACTTTATAGGAAAATGCTCCATTCACCGTAACCCATAATTATAAGCGCCTGCACAGGTGCAGGCGCTTGAAGTAGACGATGGCAGATTAGAAGATATAAAAGCCTTCTTCTCCGATATCGTCATCAAGGTCATCGTCTTC
>SVEA01000061.1 GCA_015057615.1 Lachnospiraceae bacterium
AAATACTCCTGATCGGATATCATTTGTCGAAATCATATGATAGACTTATTGGGGTGTGAACAGTAACTGATCAAGAAACCTTAATATCGATATCGGAACATTTTATTTGCAGAATACATTTTCTATGTCCGGTTAATAAAAAAATGCAAAATTTCATAGAAGAATCAGATTCTTTTCTTAGATGCCAATCATAAACATAATTTGCTTCTATGCATACGGGGGAAAGTATCCCGTTCATTTCTACCGATTCTGTAGCTACAAATTGCAGTAAAGCATTTCCGCAATCAACCGGTATCCTTTTATTCTTTCTTTTTTTATTATACAAAAGAACATTATCTAACCTAAGCTCGCATCGATGGTTTTGATTATTAATCGAAAAGTCACGTAACCGTGACTCCTCGAATTGAATATCTGCAAGTTTTGATGAAGAAAAAAACGTTTCAGCTAAATATCTTTTATATTTTTTATTTAGAAATTTGATTTTGTATATATATTCGATTAAGTCTGACAGCTTGGCATAATTTTGCACTAACATATCGTTGCTATTTGCAATCTCAATATACGTCCTACATTCCGCTTTTTCTATCAGATTTACTAAAAAGCTTTCTAGTTCATAATCATAAATATCAAAATCAATATCCTCATAAGGAACATTTTCGTTTTCATATTGCTGATATCGATTTGCCAAATAGCTATTTACGGTAATCCCGGTCTGGGTAATATAGTAGGAATAAGCAAAGTCTAATGTTAACATAGCCATCCTTTCACGAATAATTACAAGGCAGGCTTTTATTCCTTGATCTGCTCCGCCAGTACTTCCTTCGCTTTTGCAATTGCGGCATCAATACCTTCTGCGGATTTTCCGCCTGCCTGTGCCATATTAGGACGTCCGCCGCCGCCACCGCCGACAAGAGCTGCTAATTGCTTGATCAGCTTCCCAGCATGCGCGCCCTTCTTCATGGCACCATCTGTTGCCATGGAAAGCAGGCTTACCTTATCCAGAGACGTTGCGGATGCCAGTACGATAACACCTTCTCCAAGCTTTTCTTTTAACTGATCCCCAAGATTACGAAGTCCGTTCATATCAAGCTCCGGAACCTTTGCGGAAAGTAATTTTACGCCCTTCACGTCGATTATCTGATCCATGACATCACCGAGAGAACTCTTCGCAAGCTTGCTCTTTAAGCTCTCATTTTCCGCTTTCAAAGCCTTGATCTCGTCCAGATAACTTTCGATTTTAAGGGTTAAGGAATCCGGATCTGCTTTTGCTGCCACAGCTGCATCATGAAGGTCTTTCTCCAATTTCTTATAATAATCAAATACCGCATTGCCGGTTAATGCTTCGATTCTTCGTACACCAGCTGCAATACCGGTCTCGGATAATATTTTAAAAGCAGTAATCGCACCGGTATGTGTAACATGAGTACCACCGCAGAGCTCTTTGCTGTAATCGCCCATGGTTACTACCCGGACATTCTGGGAGTATTTCTCGCCAAACAGCGCCATCGCTCCCTCTTTCTTCGCTTCCTCGATATTCATAATCTTCGTAACCACCGGAAGATTCGCTGCGATCTGCTCATTCACCATTGCTTCTACCTTACTAATTTCCTCCGGAGTTAATGCGGAGAAATGGGTAAAGTCAAAGCGAAGGCGGTCTTCACTTACATAGGAGCCAGCCTGCTCCACATGGCTGCCGAGTACCGTTCTTAATGCTTTCTGCAGTAAATGCGTAGCACTGTGATTCTTAGCCGAATTCGCTCTCTGCTTTTTGTTTACCTCTAAGGTAACCGTATCCTTCCCGCGGAAGATTCCCTTCGTTACCGTACCGACATGACCGATCTTACCGCCCGGAAGCTTTATAGTATCCTCCACTTCAAATTCCGCATCAGCTGTTTTAATCCATCCCGTATCGGCTGTCTGACCGCCGCTCGTTGCATAGAACGGGGTTTCCTTTACAAAGATTGTTCCCTTCTGCCCTGCAATAAGTTCCTCCGTCAACTCGGTTTCTGTCGTTAACACGGTGATTTCCGAATCATAGGAAAGATGCTCATAGCCGACAAATGTAGATGAAACTGCCGGGTCAATCTGCTGATATACGGTTTCCTCGGCACCCATATAGTTGGTGGTACCGCGGGCATTTCTTGCCGTAGCTCTCTGTACCTCCATTGCCTCCTGAAAGCCTTTCTCGTCTACCAAAAAGCCTTTCTCCTCGAGGATTTCCTTTGTCAGATCAATCGGGAAGCTATAGGTATCATAGAGTTTAAATGCATCCTCACCGGAAAGAATCTTCTCGTTCTTTTCCTCCATTGTCTGTTCCAGCTCTGCTAGAATAGAGAGTCCCTGATCAATGGTTTTACTAAATTTATCTTCTTCAATGGCAAGAAGCTTTAAGATATATTCCTTCTTATCGTTCAACTCCGGATAGCCGTCCTTACATTCTTCAATCACCGTCTTTGCTAATTCCACAAGGAAGCTCCCCTTAATGCCGAGCAATTTTCCATGCCTTGCCGCACGACGCAGTAACCGACGGAATACATAGCCTCTGCCTTCGTTGGATGGAATAATACCATCGGACGCCATAAAGGTAACGGAACGAATATGATCCGTGATAAGACGAATGGATTCGTCCTTCTTCGGATCCGCCTGATAGGTGGCATGAGAAAGCTTGCACACTTTATCACGAATCACTTTAAAGGTATCAATATCAAAGATGGAGTCCACATCCTGAACAATGGTCGCAAGCCGTTCCAGTCCCATACCGGTATCGATATTCTTCTGCTCCAGCTCAGAATAATTCCCGTTCCCATCTCCGTAAAACTGCGTAAATACATTATTCCAAACCTCAATAAATCGATCACACTCGCATCCTACATGGCAATCCGGCTCGCCGCAGCCATATTTTTCTCCACGGTCATAGTAAATCTCCGAGCAGGGACCACAGGGGCCTGCGCCATGCTCCCAGAAGTTATCCTCTTTGCCCAAACGGTAGATGCGATCTGCAGGTATGCCGATTTTTTTATTCCATATTTCAAACGCCTCATCATCTTCTAAATAAATGGAAGGATAGAGACGATTCTTATCCAGTCCGACTACTTCGGTTAAAAATTCCCAGGACCAGGCAATCGCTTCCTGCTTAAAATAATCTCCAAAAGAGAAATTACCGAGCATTTCAAAGAAGGTAGCATGCCTTGCAGTTTTTCCTACATTCTCAATATCCCCGGTACGAATACATTTCTGGCAGGTCGTCACACGCTTTCTCGGTGGTATCTCCTGACCGGTGAAATACGGTTTTAACGGTGCCATTCCTGAATTGATTAATAATAAGCTATTATCATTATGGGGTATTAACGAAAAACTTTTTAATACCAAATGTCCTTTACTTTCGAAGAACTCCAGAAACATTTTCCTGAGTTCATTTACTCCATAAGTCTGCACTTTCTTTTGCCTCCATTATTTCAAAGTTATTCTTTTCGTTATTTTCTATGAGCTAATTCATTGGTGATATCGTTCCAGTCAAGACCACGTTCCGCCATCAAGACCATCAGATGATACAGATAGTCCGCAATCTCATACCGCAGCTCTTCCGTTCCGGGATTCTTGGCTGCAATCGTAATCTCCGTTGCTTCCTCTCCGCATTTTTTCAATATCTTATCAATTCCCTTGTCAAAGAGATAATTGGTATAGGAACCCTCCCGGGGATTCTTTCTACGGTCTTTAATTATGTCATAGACCTCCTGAAATACATGAATCGGATCATAATTATGATATTCCTTCTTAACGAGCTCCGTAAAAAAGCAGCTCGGACTTCCGGTATGACACGCCGGTCCAATCTGCAGTACCTTAGCAAGGATGGTATCTTTATCGCAATCCACAGTCAGTTCTCTAACATATTGGTAATGTCCCGAGGTTTCACCTTTTAGCCAAAGTGCCTGGCGGCTTCTCGAATAATAGGTCATTCTCCCGCCAGCAATAGTCTTATTATAAGCCTCTTCATTCATATACGCAAGCATTAAAACTTCTCCCGATTTGTAATCCTGTACAATCACCGGAATTAATCCGTCGGCATTTCGCTTAAATTCAGAAAATGGTATTTTGCTTTCAAAGGTATTCACTGGAATACCATTCTCTTTCAAAACCGACTTTATTTTCATAATATTTTTATTTTCAAAGAAATTGGTTGCTATGCCGGTTACCGTAGAAAAATTCATCAGATGAAGCATATCATTCCGGACCAGACTGTCCCGAATGATAATTTCGATGGGGGAAGCCGCAATTCTTTGGTTGGTATGCGGCGATAGCTCGATGTGCTTTAATAAAACCCTTCCGACTCCAATCTCCTTTAAGGAGGCTAAAAGATCATTTTCATCCGAATCCATGTATTCTTTTCTGTCCAGCTCCACCATAATTTTATCGGATCCAAACCGATCAATTGCTTCCTTTAGTACCGTTTTCTGATCGAGAGCAGCGTATTTTATAAGTACAGAAAAAGCACCGGTATAGAATGCTTTCTTTATATCCTCCAGACGCTTCACATAAGTGCCGACAGTAAAGGGAAGATCAATTTGATTTGCCAGCTCTTTTACAAGAGATAAGAATTCATCCCTGGATTTTTCATCCTTCGCATAGTTATATAGGATCAGTTCATCTGCTCCCTCGGTGGAATATTGCTTTGCTAATTTTATAACATTCTCCGGTATTTCCCCTTCCGCATTTATGTAGGGTATAATTTTTTTGTATTCCATAGGATCATTACCTCCTGTCCCATCCTGCTATTACTTTGTTTCAAACATCTCCACGGCTTTTCTTAAGTCGATTTTATTCTCATACAGAGCTTTCCCGATAATGGCACCATATACTCCGGCTTCCTCAAGCATTTCCAAATCCTTTAGACAAGCGATGCCGCCCGAGGCAACAATATTAAGTCCGGTTAATTTCACCATTTCCCTGGTATGCGCGATGTTTGGTCCCTGCAGCATTCCATCTTTGGAGATATCGGTATAGACAATCGTACGAATTCCACATTTCTTCATCTCCTTTGCCAGCGTTACCGCATGGTAGCTGCTTACCTTTTCCCAGCCTTCAATCGCAACCATGCCGTCCTTCGCATCAACTCCGATGACGATACGATCCGCACCGAAGATTGAAACCGCTTCCTTCACAAACCCGGGATCCTTCACTGCTTTTGTGCCGATAATAACCCGGTCTATTCCTAAAGATAGTTTGTTGTCGATTTCTTTAATGGTACGAATCCCGCCGCCTACCTGAATCGGCAGATTGATCTTAGATACAATCTGCTTGATTACCTCATCATTGACCGAGTACCCGACTAAGGCACCGTCAAGATCAACGATATGGATATAGGAAGCACCGTTTGCCTCCCATTGCTTTGCCACATTTAACGGTGTATCCGAATAAACATGGGGATCCTCAAAATTCCCCTGTCGTAATCTGACGCACTGCCCGTTTTTGATATCAATTGCAGGAAA
>SVEA01000062.1 GCA_015057615.1 Lachnospiraceae bacterium
ATCATTTAATATAATAATCATATTGGTTTTTAACCGCCCCGCATTGTTCAGAGCTTCAAAAGCCATACCGCCGGTCAAGGCTCCATCTCCCAGTACGGCGACGATTTTTTGCTGATCAGCGTTTAAATCCCTCGCTTTTACCAGTCCCAGTGCCGCAGAGATTGCGGTCGAACTATGACCGGTATCAAAGGAATCGCAGATGCTTTCTTCATATCTGGGAAAGCCGCTTAATCCGTCCAGTTTTCGAAGCGTCGGGAACAAATCCTTACGACCAGTGAGTATCTTATGCGTATATGCCTGATGCCCGACATCCCATACAAGCTTATCCTTCGGTAGATCCAGAAACAAATGGAGTGCCATAGTAAGCTCCACGACCCCCAAGTTCGAGGACAGATGTCCACCAGTTATACTGATATTTTGAATCAAGAATTCACGGATTTCTTCCGCCAGCCTGCTATAATCCTGCGGCCGGATCTTCTTAATATCATTCGCTTTATTTATATTATCCAATAATTTTGGCAAGTCTTTTCACCTCATTTTTACAAGCTATCACGGTTCTTCAAGGGAAACAAACGTTAACCCCGGCTGCAAAAAGTATAAAATCCGCAACAATCTTCCTGACAAATCATCTTCTTTCATTTGCAGAGGAAATTATCCTACCAAACAAAATGATTAATTTTCTCTGGTAATTAATCTTCTGATTAATTCTTTTAAATATGCATTTTCAACACCCAAAGAATCAAACTCCTTTAGTGCTCTATCGGAAATCATCTCCACTTCAAGACTTGCTCTATTCAAATCCATAATCGTTACATACGTAACCTTTTCATTTTTCTCATCGCTGTGTACCGGTTTTCCGAGAACCTCCTGGGAACTGGTAACATCCAGGATATCATCCCGAATTTGAAAAGCGAAACCTATGTCTCCGGCGATGCTCTCAATTTTATTTACTTCTCCGGCACCGGCGCCGGCAAGAATCGCCCCGATCATCATCGAAGCCTCAATTAGCGCACCAGTCTTCAAATGATAGATAAAATCCAGCCGATCCCGATCCACGCTGCCCGCAGCTTCCTGGACATCCACGACCTGACCGCCGATCATCCCATAGATACCGGCTTTGTCCCCCAATACCTCTATGGCTTTTGCAACCTGCTTATATTGCATAAGCTCTTCCGTCTCCGTCGGTGCTTTGATTACCCGGAAAGCTTTCGCCGCCGTCTCAAAGGCATAGTTTAGCAAACCGTCTCCTGCAAGGATCGCCATTGCTTCCCCATAGACGACATGCGTTGTCTTTCTTCCCCTGCGGTATTCATCGTTATCCATTGCTGGAAGATCATCGTGTACCAGAGAATAGGTGTGTATCATCTCTATGGCTGACATAAAAGGCTCCAACAGTTCCCTGTGCTGTCCGCCAAACAAATGGAAGGTCTCCTCCATCAGCATTGGTCGCAGCCGCTTTCCACCCGCAAGAATGCTATAATTCATTGCTTCCATTACCGTCTTTTGATAGCTTTCCTGACTTGGCAGATGAGCCTTAATGATTTCTTCAATCTCTCTTACCCGTTCTTTTCTCTCAATTTCAAAGTTCATCCGGTTCACCATTTTCACCTAATATAATTAATTCCTTTTCTACTTTATCAATGGAATCATTACAAAGCTTCAGCAGCTTCATGCCCTCTTGGTATAAGGTAAAGGAATCCTCCAGGCTGACCTCCGGTCTTTCCAATTCGGCCATGATCTGTTCCAATCGCTCAAATGATTCTTCTAGTTTCATTGGGTTATCCACCATTTTAATAACCATGCCCTTTCTTGACCACCTGCAAACTTTGTGCAGCAGGCGGGGTATTTGCAAAGTGAATTAATCGCTTAGTGAAAATTAATTATTCACACTCTTCAAACGATTACCTACTTCTATTTTCCTCTTGGTATCTCCTGCCGCTCTTCCACTCTGCTCTTAATGTCTCCGTCCAGCAGGGATATGGTTAATATCTCATTCTCTTTTACCTTCTTAACACTTTGCACCGGCAGGTTATCTTCCCCAACAACCAGTGCATAGCCCTTACTTAGCTTCGACAGCGGAGACAGCGCGTCAAGCTTTGTGATATATAATTCAAGCTGATGCCTTTTTTCCTTCAACCTCAAGTTCATCCTTTGCAAAAGCTTCTGCTCTACCTCTATCAGATACTGTCTCTTCTGTTTAATCTGATACATTGGGCTGACATAATACAGACGAAGCTTCAGTTCTTTCATTCTTGTCCGATTATATGTAACTTTATACATTAAATCCTTATTTAGCTTGCAGCCGTACTCCCTCACCGTATTCAGAAAAGCCATGTAATCGTTCACGGCAAGTTCTGCGGCAGCAGAAGGCGTCGGTGCGCGCATATCCGCTACGAAATCCGCAATCGTTACATCCGTTTCATGTCCTACCGCCGAAATCACCGGCGTCTTGCAGTGATAAATTGCCCGTGCCACAATTTCTTCATTGAATGCCCACAGATCTTCGATGGAACCGCCACCCCTTCCGGCAATGATTGTATCCACTCCCAACCTGTCAAGCACCGCAATTCCTCTGGCAACACTTTCTGCAGCTCCCAGCCCCTGCACCTGTGCGGGGTATAGAATCAGCTGTACATAAGGGTTCCTTCTTCTGGAAATATTAATGATGTCCTGGATCGCTGCTCCGGTCGTAGCGGTTACAATTCCGATCTTCCTTGGATAGGGCGGTATCGGTTTTTTATGGCTTCGGTCAAAAAGCCCTTCCTCCTCCAGATCTTTCTTTAGCTTTTCATACCGCTCATAGAGCCTTCCTAATCCGTCCAGCATGATTTCCTTGGCGTAAAGCTGATATTTTCCGTCCCTCTCATATACACTGACCGTTCCGAGGACGATCACGCTCTGCCCTTCCTCCAGCCGAAAGGTCAGACCTCTTCTTTGACCGGCAAACATGACACACGCCAATTGCCCCTGAGCATCCTTTAAAGTAAAATAAATATGCCCAGAGGTATGATATTTACAATTAGATACCTCCCCTTTGATATAGATATGGTTCAGTATGCGGTCCCGGATAAATAAATTCTTAATATATTGATTAATCTGACTAACCGAATAAGCTTGTACCATCGATTCCTCCTTGCATAACTTTGGAAATGCCCAAGCCGTCTTCCAAATCAAACCGATACTGCTGCCGCTATGCTAATTTAGCCAGCACGCCGTTAACAAATCCCGGGGAATCATCTCCGCCGAACTTCTTCGCCAGCTCTACCGCCTCATTAATCGCAACCTTAACCGGTATCTCTTCATCATATCGGATCTCATAAACCGCCAGACGCAGTATTGTTAAATCCACCTTCCCCATACGGTTAAGCTTCCATCCGCTGGAAATATCTGATAATATCGCATCAATTTCACAGGATTTTTCTACAACAGATTGAAATCTCTGCTCCAGATAAGAATTTTCCTCCTGAGAAGCTTCCTCCAGTTCGGTCATATATAGTTTCATTTGTTCATTTAATTCTTCCGTATTATAAAAATCTTTGCGAAACAGCATGAGGAAAATGTGTTCCCTAATCTCTCTTCTTGTCACGGTTTTAAAATCCTCCTATCAATTCTTCCTTACTTTAGCCTTCTATACACGCAAAGAGAACGGTTGAAAACGTATTCCATGGAATGGGGCTTCTCCTGTTTTATCCCGGATTAAGGAAGGCGCATTAAAACTAATGCGCCTCCCCCTTTTCATATACGTTATGCAACAGTTCCCATTTATTCTTTTACAATATTCACACCAGCAATTCGTACGTTAACATCCTGTACCTGTAATCCAGTCATATTCTCAATCGCCAGTTTTACTTTCTCCTGCACCTGCTTTGCGACTTCAGGGATGCCATATCCATATTCCAGCGTGAGTGCCATATCCACGGATACCGCATCTTCATTCACCATTACCTTAACTCCCTTTGATAAGTTCTTCTTACCGAGTTTACCGGCAATCTCATTGGTAACATTACCGGATGTTGCAGATACGCCTTTTACTTCGGTAGCTGCCAGTCCTGCAATGACTGCAACGACTTCATCCGCAATCTGCACCTCTCCAACCTTACCATTTTCATGTATCTTATATGTGTTTCTGATCTCCGGTTCCTTATTCACAATGATTACCTCCTAAGTTTCATACATTTGGTATGCACATTAATGTATTATTTATCATGTTTATATAGTATTATCATGTTTTATAGTGTTATCATGTTTTCATGTAATATAAAGACCTTATTATCTTTCATTTTAATAATATTAACATATTTTCATGTAATATAAATGTATTACTCTTCATGTTTCTATAGTATTATCATGTTTCATGTAACATAAATGTATTACTCTTCATGTTTCATGTAATATAGATACCTTACTATTTTTCATCTTGTATGTTGGTGTAATATAATCTTACCATTCGATAACGCCACATATTTTTATTATCCAACAGTATTATACCAATACAAAGTAAAATTGTAAACACAATAATCAAAATCCTTATCCATGCTTCTCTATAAGGTATTTACATTATTTTACCCAGATTGACCAGATCCGGCGGTAAGTCTTAAAAAATGCCAAAAAGCACCTCTGCCTTGCTGTCAACAATTCTTCTGACGATCGCTCCGTCAAAGCCTCTTGCCCTCAGTAACAATCTCCCACATTTTTTACATTTCACAAATAAACGAATCGGTCATAATATATCCCTTGGCTCTCTTCTATTTCCCGCTCAGTGCATTTTCAACTGCTTTCATGATTACCTTACTTGAATTTGTTGCACTTGAGATTACGTCTACCTTCACAGATTGCTGTGCCACAATAGAATCGGCAATGCATTCTGCTTTTTCACCCTGTTCGGTCCTATGCTCTAATATTTTAATATTATCAATTTTATGATCTCGAATGATTACTTCCATTTTCGCATATACGTATCCGACATCATAAGAACCTATATACGTTCCATCTGCAAGATTACTAAAATCAACATTTTCAATTTCCGTCTCACTAATCGCCTGCTTATAGGATGCAAGACTTTGAAAACCAATTACGACATGTGTCACAAGACATGTAAAAATTAAAATGGCTGTCAAACGGTGAATTGTGATCCATTTCTTTCCAATCTTAGCACGTAAAAGATAACTAAGTATTCCAATCACAATGAGAAAAATCATAATATATCCAATGATAAACATGCTCTTTGGTCTCTGTTTCCTTAATGCCCAAACGCCAAGATTATGTACAATTGCGACACCCAACAATAAAAAACCAAACACCTTATGAACTTTCAACATAGCAGAATCTAATTTTTGAATGTTTGTTCTTTTGGT
Organism: Lachnospiraceae bacterium; assembly: GCA_015057615.1. GTDB lineage: Bacteria > Bacillota > Clostridia > Lachnospirales > Lachnospiraceae > Mobilitalea. The sequence continues at coordinate 5,355 of SVEA01000062.1, forward strand.
AATATATTTGCTTACTAAAACCAAAAAAATTAATGCTAATACAAATCCAATTATCATATTTACCTTTTCCTTTACTCTCGTTCTTTTAATATTTCTGCTAAACTAATTCTTTAGAGGTTTGGTAGTAGTGTATAACCAAATAATCACAAAGTAATACACAATTTTCTCGTTTACTATATTTTTATTAAAACATATAATATTATATTTTTTCCAATATTTCAATTATTTTTACACTATTTTCATTTTTGCCCCTTACTCGCAGGAATCCTTAGGACGTTTGATTTTATTTTTAGTTAAATATTTAATCATAGATAACTATCGCCCCTCACAGCAAATTATTTAATTTTGTTTTTATTCTTTTTCAATAGCATCAAAAAGCAACCCCGCCCAAGCTAATCGGACGGGGTGTTCACACTGCACCGTTTTTCCTTCCAGTCTATGTAGTAAACTGTTATTCTTCCACTACAACCGGAACGATACTAATATTTTCGACTTCGATATTGGTCTTCTCTTTTACAACTTCCTCAATAATAGCAAGCTGCTGATCGCTAAGACTCGCTGAATTCACCACTACCTCTACCTTGCCGTCGGTAATTCTTACGATCGATCCGTCAAAGCCTCTTGCTCCTAATAGCATCTCCGTAGCACTTTCCTTCTCCTCAATTGCGGTTAATGCAATTAGTGCATCGACTGCTTCCTGTTTTGCTTCTTCGGAAATCTCGGGATTATCCATGATTTCCTTGAAAGTAGCTTTACTCTTTGCTCTTACCTGTTCTCTTTGCAGCTTGGAATCGAAGAAATATCCGGGATCTGTTGCGTTTGCCAATACGGCTTCTCCGGGAACGCCGTCTTCCAGATTCAGTTCGCCATTATCCGCAACGTCCTTGGCATTTGCCAGGATCTCATCATCATTTAGTTCTCCCAATTCATCTTTCTTATTATCCAGTGTTTTCACCGGAACCGTTTCATCCTTATCCGCAGCCGTATCATCCGTTTCCGTTTTATCCGCGGTATCTTCTTTATTCGCGGTATCTTCTTTATTCGCGGCATCCGTCTTATTCGCATCGGTTGCAAGATCCATTCCCTCAAGCCCGGAGTATATGTCATATTCATCCTCATCCGGATTTACCGTCTGCAGAGCAATCGGTTCCTCGGGGGTATCGTCATTGGTAAAGCTAAGATAGCCCGCAATGACAATCATAATTGCTAATGCAGTAATTATGATTTGATTCTTCTTAAAAATATTTTTCACCTTCATCTCTAACCTCCTGATCAATTTATCTCATTCTTCATTTTCATCACTTTCACCTTATGAGCAGGTACATCAAACAGCACCTCCGCTGCGTCCATAATGTCCATGATTACTTTGGCATCATCTGCGCCTTCTGCAATGATACAGACACCTTCGACTTCAGGCTCAATTTCCTTAATTATGTACGGCTCTTCATTTCCATTCTCATTTGCAACCAAGATGGTACTCTCTTCCCGCTGAACACTATTATTTATTCTGCTTCCGCCCTCCCTGTCAACTTCATTTACGCCTTCCTGTGTAAACGGACGATCCTTTAACGGAACCTGCTCCTTGGAACTTTTTAGGGTTATCATTACCTTTACTTCTCCGACGCCGGATACCTTCCTAAGGATACCTTCCAATTTGCTTTCCATTTCTGCTATATAGGTATTCGAATCATAGCTTGTCATATTCGTATCATTTTGCGCCGGCTGGTTATTATTTTGCGGTGTCTCCTTCTTTGATTCCTTTGAGCCAAACATATTCGGAAACGACAGTAATATAAGCAGGATTCCAGCCATAAACAACATGACCAATTTCGGCAAACCTATTTCTTTCAGGGAAATCTTCTTTTTTTCCATGTTACCCTCCCTGTATACTAATATTTATATTATCCGGTTCTATATTATAGAAGTCGGATAGTTTATTTTTTAATTTAATTTCAAGGGGAGAAGGCGGCTGTTTGTCTGCATTTTCCGTTTCCTTCGATGGCTCAATCCGCTCAATTTCAATCCGTTTAATTTGGATCAAATCGCTTTCCTTCTCCGTGCCGTCTTCGTTGGATGCCGTTATTTTCATCCCGGTTACCTGACCAAAGGTACTGCTATTTGCATCCTTATCAAACGTAATGTCGAACTCCTTTATAGAAAAGCCCTCCTCCTTAAAAAACTCCTCTGCGCTCTGCTTTAACCTTTCCTTATACTCTCCAAACACCTCGTTCACCTGCCTGTCTTCCATATTTTTCAGACTGTTTTTAAATTCCGAGGTCTCTATTGCAAAGTCATTGGAGGCAATATAATAATCCAGAGTATCACTAAGATTCATAAATTCCAGCAGCGGAGTAATCACGATCAGCACGAGGATCATTCCGGAAATGATACTGACATATTTTTTATAGCTGCTATTCCCCAGAAGATTCATGATGATGGTATGTAAAATCATATAGATTACAATATTTTTGATCCATTCGTAAATCCTACCCATCCTGCCCTCCTTATTGCACACTTCCTGTAGTTACCGCCGCAATCGTGATTGACAGCAGAAAAAGAACCGCTCCGACAAAAACACTCTTCAGCAGCATTCCAGAGGATTTTGCCGAAGCACTGATGCATTCTATCACACGCTTATCCGAAATTGGCTGAAGCACGGCACTTCCTGCCTTATAGATCATAACAATCATCAATAGCTTAAGAAAAGGCACTGCGCAAATGGTTATAATCACAACCAGACCTGCAACGCCAATGGCATTTTTCAAAAGGATTCCCGCGCCAATCACCGTCTCCGTGACTCCTCCGATGGCATCTCCGATCCCGGGAATCGCCGCGGATGCTTTTAGAAGTGCGGAACGTTTTACCCGGTCTGCAACCGGTACGATAAGCCCTTGTATGGCTCCCAGTCCAACAACCGCAGCAAGGAGACTTTTTAGAAGCCAATTGATAATACTTCCAAACAGTCCTGCCAGCTTCGATAGCATGTCTTCCTTGGATAGATTATTCGCAAGTGTAATCACAAGGTAAAAATCTATTAAGGGAATTACGACTTTTATAATAATTAAATCAACAATTGAAATCAGCATTAAAGCCGCTTCATAATAGATCAGTGAGGTTGCACTTCCGGTACTAAAGCCGATTGCCAGAAAATAAGCCGGCGCCAGAGCCTTCATAAACTCCAGAAGGGATTCGACCGCTTTTGATGCAATCCCGGATGCCGTTACAAACGTACTTGCAAGTAATCCGAACAACAGCAGATAGGTTACATAATACCCAGTCTCTGATACCTGGCTATTTTTAAATGCCATGGACAGATTAGTAAATAATGCGGCAGTCAAAGCAATCGTAATCAGTCTGCCAAAGGTGCTTATATTGGCTTTTAATTCTCCCTTTACAGAATTGATTAATTGGAGTCCGATCTCGGTAGGGGAGAATTTCACCTCTCCGTTGACTAACTGCTCTACATAGGAACTAAAATCAAATTTATTTCCATAGGACATAATGTCATCAATTACCTGTTGAATTTCTGAATAATCCATCTCTCCGGAAGCGGCAGCTGCCTTTGCCTCCTTTGTACTCAGCAGAAAGGACAGTATCATTAGGAGCAGACTTATTAAGAGCTTTCCATACCGCTTAGAGAAATGCCGTTTTCCTTGTTCCCTCATTCTGCTTTCCTTTCTAAACCATCAAAACCATACTATTTTCCGACTTCCCTGCGTGCATTTATCTATACGGTCAGAAATCCCGAAATAGTTTCCAGCAATGCCATCATAATCGGTATACTTATGGCAAGGATGGAAAGCTTCCCGACCAGTTCGATCTGTTCCCCGATTGCATGATATCCGGAGTCTTTGCAAAGGGAGGCAGAGAATTCCGTCACATAGGTGATTCCGATGATTTTAATCAATATTCCGACATAGGCTTTATTAATATGAATGTGCGACTGCAGGGTATTGATTCCTTCAAGAATGATATCAAGCTTTCCCAGCCCCCACAGCAGGATCAGAATGCAGGCTATGATATTGATATAGACGGAGAATGCCTCTTTTTCCTTTTTAAATATAACGGCAAGCATCACCGCGATCAAGCCAGCTGCTGCTACAGCGATCATCCCTTCCATAGAAATAACCATACCTTTCTTGACTACCTGCAAACTTTGGGCTGCAGGCGTGGTATTTGCAAAGCGAATTAATTCTCTTACGCCCATGCCTTTTGGCATAAATCCTGACAAATAGCTGCTTTTGCTATTCTTACAGAGTCTTGCATTTAAGCAAGACTTTAGGCTCGCTGTTTTTTGCGAGACTATTCACACTCACATTCATGACGCCGCTTTACGGTATCTCAAAAGCCCGAAAGAACAAGGAGTAAGCACCTATGTGCGAACTTCGCAGTTCTTCCCGTGTGATGATGTTCTATCTTCACACTACCCTCTAATTGAGCACATGAAGTAATTGATCTATTGTTGAAAACAGCTCCGTAAGATGCGGCAGGAGCCATAGAAGCACTAGTACCAAGCCGGCTAAGCTGGAAAGGAACGCCAGCTCATCTCTTCCTGTCTGTTTTAATATTTGATTTAATATGGAAACTAATATTCCAACGATTGCGATTTTTATAATCAGTCTGTAATCCATAACAACCCCCAGCTGCATTTGCAGGAACTAATTTATATTTGATTTGAGAGTCAAAAGCCTTCTTAACAAATAGCCTTCGTCAATTTACAAAATTATGGAAAAGCCCAGGTAATAGGAACCATATTTTAATGCGCAACTGTTTGAAGTCGTTGGTACTTAGATCACGTATTTTGTGGTCTTATGTACCATTACGTACTTCAATCCAGGTATTGCGTTTTCTGCAATGCTTTGCGGGACTGCGTGTTGCGAATGAAATTTGTTTCCTATTACTTATTCATGTATAAATTGTGTAAATTGATGAAGTTCATATTATAAATCGCTTTTGACACTTAAATCATATTGAAAGATCTCAAAACATTACGATGGATATAAAAATGCCTGCCATGATGCCCAGGCTATTATACAGATATGCCTTTTCCTTCACGGTCTTAGAAGTCTCCGTTATTTCCTCCTCAAGCTGCGTTATGTAGAGGTCCAATGTGTTGATCTGCATATCCTTATCCAGATAACCGAGGTTTTCGCCAAACCCGATCAAATGCAGCTTATCCTTCTTGGTGAAAGAGGTCTCCGCCAGCTCCTTGTTTACCGCATCCTTCCAGATCTCTGCAAAGGTCTGCCCGGATCGTTCCTGCAGCTTTTGGGAAGTACTCTGAAAGAACGTCTTAAAATCCTCCGGACTTCTTCTTGCAATGGAACTGATTGCCTCCGGCAGCGGTGTACTCGCATACCGGATATCTCCCCGCAGAAGCACGATCAGTTTCTTTAATTCCTTCAAATTATCTACCCGGCATTTCATTTCATTGCTGAAAAAGAAACCCATTGCTGTAGAAGATGCAATCACAAGTACGCAGCCGATTATCTTTATCGCTAACATAATAGTTTGTCCTCCTTTATCAAAATGGTTTCGTCTACCCGTCCATACGGTAGAGCAGCTTCCCGAAGGCATCATAGATTTCCTCCAGATGCCCTACCCCTTTCCGATTGCTCATAACAACATACCGCTCAAACAATTGTTTCTTTACGAGTTCCCCTAGGATCGGCTTACTCCGTATATCTTCAATGGAGCTGCCGTGAACGGTGGCAATCAGCTTGCAGCCGCAGCCGATTACATAATCGATTGCCTCTAAATCCTCCGTTGATCCGATCTCATCAACCGCAATGATCTGCGGTGACATGGAGCGGATCAGCATCATCATCCCTTTCGCTTTGGGACAGCAGTCTAGCACATCGGTTCTTATCCCCACTTCATTCTGTGGCGTTCCCATATAGCAGGCTGCGATTTCGGACCGTTCATCTACTACGCCGACCGACATTCCCGCCTGATATTTGCTTCCATTAGAAAGCATCCGGATCAGATCGCGAAGGATCGTCGTTTTCCCGCACCGTGGCGGGGAAATGATCAAGGTATGGTAGATCCCGCCTGCATCTTCATTGATCAAATAGGGAAGAACCGGCACGGCGCAGCCTTTCACCTGATGCGCCAGCCGGATATTAATAAAAGAGATATGTTTGATCCACTTAACCGAGTCCTGCTCCAGGATCGTCTTGCCGGCAATCCCGATTCGGTGGCCGCCGTTAATGGTGATAAAACCTTGCCTAATTTCTTCCTCAAATGCATAAAGGGAATAATTGCTTATGTACTCCATGGTCTCGCGAATCTCATTTTTTGTAATAAAAGCAGCGAGGGAAGGGTTGTCTACTAATTTTGCTTCGTCGGTTACAAAATACTCCCGATTTTCATAGATGATAAGAAGCGGTGCATTGATTCGAAGCCGGATTTCCTGCAGCCGATCATAATCAATGCTCAGCTTTCCAAAAATAGTTCTTAGGTTGAGAGAAAATATTTTAAGAAGTTCGTCCTTCGCATTCAATCCGCGCACCTCCCATCTTCCGGATTCAAGTTATGGCTTATCCACTTCGCTTTCTAAAACAATATATTCTCACGAATAAAATTTATGCAGACAAGTAGGAAGAAAAGATTCGAAATCATAGGAAGAAACATTTGCAAATCAGGGAAAAATATATTATTCTGTTTCATAACGGCAGCAATATCTACCTAAAAAACAGTGAAAGGTAATCGCATGGGAAGGAAAGCTTTTAACACTTATATCTTTATTTAAAGAAAGATTATGTACCAGTCAGTGCGGATTAGGAGGAAAAATGAGATACGGATTAATTGGTGAAAAATTAGAACACAGCTATTCAAAGATCATTCATGAAAAGCTGGCAGATTATAGATATGATTTAATCCCCCTGAATCAGGAGGAATTTGGTAAATTTATGACCGCAAAAGAATTTACGGCAATTAATGTAACGATACCCTATAAGCAAAGGGTGATTCCCTACCTGGACGAGCTGCATCCCACGGCAAAAGCAGTCGGCGCAGTAAATACCATCGTGAATAAAGAGGGAACATTAACTGGCTATAATACGGACTTCTATGGATTTGAATATATGCTCTTAAAGAATGCGATTACAATCAAGGGTAAGAAGTGTATGGTTCTTGGTAACGGCGGCGCGGCAAAAGCGGTCATTGCTGTATTAAAGCATTTAATGGCAGGAGAGATTCTTCTGGTCAGCCGTACCCCTTCTGGAGAAGCCATCTCCTATGAGGAATGCCACCAGCAGCATAAAGATGCAGAGATTATTGTGAATACAACGCCGGTCGGCATGTATCCGAATACGAACGGATCACCGCTTGATCTGACTCCCTTTAAGAATTGTGAAGCTGTAGTGGATCTTATTTATAATCCGCTTCATACAAAGCTTGTCCTGCAGGCAGAAGAACTTGGTATCCAATCGGTAAACGGACTTCGGATGCTCGTCGCACAGGCAAAACATGCAGCAGAATATTTCCTTGATAAAGAATTCGATGATTCGGTAATTGACCCGATTTACCATGAATTATTATCGGAATTTTCTAAGGAAGCCTGATAGTTCTAAGCTTCCCAACAAAAAAAGCGCAGACATGGAAAATAAAAATCAACCACGCTTTGCGCTTTTTTAAAATCAAACTCTTTTCCTACCCGTTTTATACACGTTTCATATATTCGCCGGTTCTGGTGTCGATCTGGATCTTTTCACCCTGCTCAACGAATAAAGGAACACTTACGGTTGCTCCGGTCTCTACTACGGCAGGTTTGGATGCTCCGGTTGCGGTATCGCCCTTGAAGCCCGGCTCCGTCTCGGTAATAACAAGCTCTACAAACAGCGGAGGCTCAATTGCAAATACCTGTCCATTATAGGAAAGCATTTTAACCATTTCATTTTCTTTCACAAACTCAAGCGTATCGCCGATGTCTTCCTTTGTCATCGAAATCTGCTCATAGTTCTCAACATTCATAAAGTAGTAAAGATCTGCATCCGAATATAAATATTGCATATCACTTCTATCAATATGTGCCTGAGGGAATTTTTCCGTAGGGCGGAAAGTCTTTTCTGTAATACCGCCATTCACGATATTTTTTAATTTTGTTCTTACAAATGCAGCACCTTTTCCCGGTTTTACATGCTGAAATTCAATAACCTGATATACCGTATTGTCTATTTCAACTGTTAAGCCATTTCTGAAATCGCCTGCTGATACCATACTATAATTCCTCCTTAAAGTTGACTACAAATTAGTGTATAATAAACTGACAATATTTGCAACAGTTTTTTTATCCTACAGCTCGATAAGCTTCTTCTCTGAATGTGTAAAATTCTCGCAGCCGGTTTCGGTTACTACCACAAGATCTTCGATTCGGACACCGCCAAAGCCCTTGATATAGATGCCCGGTTCTACAGTTTCGGTCATTCCCGCTAGAATCACTTCCTCCTCGGAAGGGGATAACCTTGGACTTTCATGGATAAATAGACCGACGCTGTGACCAAGACCATGACCGAAGCACCCTTCATAGCCTGCGCCGTAAATGATATCTCTGGCTACCTGATCGACCTCTCTACCGGTATAGCCTGCTTTAATAAAATCAAGAACGGCTAATTGCGCCTTTAAAACAGTATTATATACCTCTTTCTGCTTTGCATCTGCCTTTCCAATCACGATGGTTCTTGTCATATCGGAGCAGTATCCTTCATATACACATCCAAAATCCATGGTCAGGAAATCGCCCTTCTCGATCTTCTTCTGCGTCGGAACAGCATGGGGCATAGAGGAATTGATACCGGAAGCTACAATGGCAGGAAAACTACTCTTTTGTGCACCCTTTACCTTTAACAAATATTCCATCCTTGCTGCAATTTCCAGCTCGGTTTTGCCCGGCTTAATGTAATCCAGAATATCCGTAAATACTTCATCGCCAATTGCTTCCGCTCTCTTTATATATTCCAGCTCCTGCGGTGTTTTGATCCTTCTTAAGCGGGTAATTTCATCTCCGACCGGAACCAGTTCCTTAACCATAAGGCTTTCCTTCAGCTTATGGTAGGTTGCATATAGCATATCCTCCGCTTCAAAGCCGAGACGATTGATCTGATCTGCTCTTAGCATTTCATTAATCGCTTCCTCATATCCGCCTTTGCCGATAGTAATTACTTCATAGCCTTCGGCTTCCATCTCTGCTTGAATCGTATAGCGAAAGTCTGTGATTACGGCATGTCTTTTGGCAGATATGTATACATACCCGGTTTCTCCTGCGAAGCCACTGACATAGTACATATTATTTCCATTGGATATTATAACGGCATCCATCGTAAGCTTTTGCAGTATTTCTTGTACTTTTTTATAATTGTCCATATCCTCTACCTAACTTTCCTTCCTGTTTTCTTCTATTATACCAACAACAGCATCCACTGCCAATAGATAACCCTGTAATCCCAATCCGACAATCTGTCCGGTACATACCGGCGCCGTAACGGATGCCTGCCGGAATTCTTCCCTCCCGTGGACATTCGAAATATGTACTTCTATTTTCGGTACCGCAAGCGAAGCCAGGGCATCCCGGATTGCATAGCTGTAATGAGTATAAGCACCCGGATTTATAATAATCCCGTCTACGCTATCATAATACGCCTTCTGTATTCGGTCAATGATTTCTCCCTCACAATTGCTTTGAAAGGTTTCCAGCGTAATCTTGCGTTCCTCTGCCCTCTTCTCCAGCAATTGCAGCAGATCGCTATAATCTAAGCTGCCGTAGATCCCTTTCTCCCTTATCCCAAGAAAATTCAGATTGGGACCATTGATTACTAAGACTCTCATTTCGCACCTCATTTCTGCGCTGCTTCTGCGCAACTCTTTCACTCTTAACCTCATTTCTGCGCTGCTTTTTACGCATCACAAGTTTGTAGATGCTGCACAGATACAAACTTGCCACATGTATTGACATTTACGTTGTGAAAAATCTTGTAAAATCTCTCACTCTTCCCTGAACACCATTGTCCCGATGATTTCGGCGATCTCATCAATGGATCGATGATCCGTTACAATGATCTCGTGTGCTGCCTCCTCATAGATTGGCTCACGAGCATGTAAGAGTTTTTCCACTCTGCCTATGGGATCGTCTCCCTGTAAAAGCGGCCTAGTGGTATCCCCGGACAGCCGTTTTACAAGCGTGTCCTTTGAAGCCTTAAGGTATATGACATGTCCCATCTCCCTTAACAGCTCTCTGTTTCGCTTTCTTACCGGTAAGCCGCCTCCGGTAGAAATGACAGACCAGTGAAGGGAGGACTGCATATCCAGCAGCACATCCGTTTCCAAATCACGAAAATATTCTTCCCCTTTTTCAGAAAAGATATGAGGGATACTATAGCCAGCTTTCTCCTCCAGCCATTGATCCGTATCCGCAAATTGGTAATGCAATCGTTCCGACAGACGTCTTCCGACACTGGTTTTTCCGGATCCCATAAATCCAATCAGAATGATATTTTGCTTCTTTTTCTCCATCTTAATAACCACGCCCTTTTTTAATAAACTGCAAACTTTGTGCCGCAGGCGGGGTATTTGCAAAGCGAATTAATTCGCTTACGCCCATGCTTTTAGGCATAAATCCTGAAGAAATAGCTGCTTTTGCTATTCTTTCTAAGTCTCTCGTATTGAAAGAGACTTTTTGCTCGCAGTTTTTTTATGAGACTATTCATATTATCTCCTGTACCTCAGTCCGCCTGTATTTTACCCTTTTTCAGATCCTTACGGTAATAATGCAAAACGATCCGCTCCAGCTTACGCTTGAGTACGATCTGGATTTCCTCCTTCGGATGAATTGGCTTGACCAGATAGGTCGTCATCCCGATACGATTGGCGCCATAGACATCCGTAAACAGCTGATCCCCGACAAAGATGGTGTTCTTTATTGTGGTTCCCATGATCTTCGTTGCAGCAATGTAATTTTTTCCCGACGGTTTATGGGCATTATAGATATAATTCACACCGATATTACGGTTAAAGCGGAGGACTCGTTCCTCTTTATTATTCGATATCAGGCAGCACTGAAACCCAATTTGTTTCAAACGTGCAAACAACGCAATTGCCCGCTTGCTTGCATCTGCACCATGCTCTACAAGCGTATTATCAATGTCAAATAGAATCCCCCGGTAGCCTTCCCGGTATAATTTCTCGTAATCTATCTTATAAGCTGATTCTGCTGTTCTTTTTGGATAAAATCGTTGTAGCATCTTTCTTCTCCTAATCTATCCCGGTATAATTACGGACTGCTTACCTTCGTTGTTTATTCAATATCCGCCGTACAGTAAGGGCATTTGGTTGCTTTCACGTTGATCTCGGTAAAGCAGTACGGACACTGCTTTGTTGTGGGCGCCTCGGTAGGCTCCGGCTTCTTAAATTGATTGATCCAGCGTACCAGTATAAAGACGACGAAAGCCATAATTAAGAAATTGAGTACACCGGTAATAAATGCGCCGTAATTAATCGTAACCGCACCGGCGGTCTTCGCTGTTTCCAAGGTGTCATAAGTCTTTCCGTCTAAGGTAATAAATAAATTGGTGAAATCGATCTTCTTTGTAAATATGCTTAGAATCGGCATAATAATATCATTTACCAGAGAGTTGACGATAGAGGTAAATGCGCCTCCGATAATAATACCTACGGCAAGATCTATCATATTTCCCCTTAAGGCAAATTTCTTGAATTCTTTTAACATATTGATAACCATGCCTTCCTTCAAAGTTATATGTGAAAAATATCATCACTTTCCACACTTTCCTCCTATGTTCCATCTTCCTTCCCATTTCGTATAACCAGACAAGACGATTGGATCCCAATTTTCTTGCCATAAATTAAAAGTAAAAATATTGACATTTCTCAAAGCAATCGGCGGTATCTGTTTATTATGATGAACAATAATAACTTAAAAATACTTTCGATTGCTAAATAAATTATAATATAACCCAGGTTATTTGAAAAGCTTATAAAAAGTTAAAATCAATCCTCCCATATCTTCTTTGCATATACCGCGCAATCACAAAGCGTTCCGTCCCTTCGCCTACTCACCCGATACATCATTTTTTCAAACTTCATTCCCGCCTTCTGCATGACCATTCCGGAAGCCGGATTTAATACATCATGCTTGGCAACAATTTTTTCGTATCCGACTTCATAGAACAAATAGCGCATGACGGTTCGTAATGCCTCCGTCATAATTCCCTGATTCCAATACTGCCTGCTAAGGCAATAGCCGATCTCACAGGATTTTGTTCTGTCGTCACTGATCTCTACGCTGATGGAACCGATCGGCTGATGAATGCTTTTTAATTCGATCGCCCAGACATAGGTGTCCTCATAATTATATTGATTGTTCCAGCTGTCAATCCGGATTTGGGTTACTCCGATATTCTTATGAGGCCCCCAGGAAAGATATTTACAGACCTCCGGATCACCTGCCCAATTATAAAACATATCTTTTGCATCGTTTTTTTCAAATTTTCTTAGACGTAAACGGAGCGTTTCAATGGAATTCGTTCCTTTATGCTGCAGCATTTTTCCACCCCTTTCTGCGCGGTTTTTGCGCATCATGGAGTTTGCGGATACCGCGCAGACACAAACTCTGTGAGAGAATGCTTTCAAAACCTTTCCCTCTTCGCCCATTCCAAGGAAACCAAGGCAGTCAACCTGAATGTATATGCGCTCCTAATCATGTTCCCAGTTTCTCCAGGACTTAGGGCTCTCCTATCCGCATGAATATTATGCGGAAATTGATACAAAAACAGTTCTATATTCATGATACTTCCTAACCTGAATAATAGAACTGTTTTTGTATACTAAAATTATCTTAATTCAAGTCCTTTTTCCTTCAGGGTTTGCAAAAGTCCTTCCACCATAGCATTGGTTTCCTGTCCCTCTAGAGTGCGTTCCATGGAGCCGAATTCAAAGCGGATGGTGATACTCTTCTTATCCGGCAGAAGCTTCTCATCCTCAAAGATATCAATCAGATGGTATCCCTGCAGATATTCACACGGATACTCCTTGACCGTTTCTACAATTTCTTCATAGCGTATGCTCTTCTCTGCCAAAAGGCTTAAATCCACCGTAACGCCAGGATATTTGGAAACTTCCTTATAATTTAAGGGCTTCGTCTTTGTCTGCTCCATCCGTTCCAGATCGATCTCCGCAAATACCACATTTAATTTCTTGTCAATGTTATTTCTTACTCTTGGATTAAGAACCGAGAAATATCCGATCTCGTTCCCCTCTAACAGAATGCTTGTGCAGTTTTTCGGATGAACATAGTTTGATTTACCAAAGGTATCGTTCGCTGCAAAGGAAGGAACGGTATTCTTCGCGGTAAGAAGCAGCTGCTCGATAATTTCCTTTATCTTAAAGTAAACCTCTTTTTCATTCATTGTCTTACTTGCCATTACAAGGCCAAGACGCTTTCTCTCGTTTGCCAGACCGTCCTCTTTTAATCCGTCTGCAACACGACCGATCTCAAAAATGCCCATCTCCGGATAGGTATCGGCATTCTTATAGATAAAGCCAAGAAGGCTCGGAACCATCGTGGAACGGATCGTATCGTTTTCTGCCGTTACCGAATTGATAACACGGATATTCGGCTCCGTAACGATGCCCATTTCCTTGTTCAGCTTGCTTTCATACCAAATATAGCTGTGAACCTCGTTCATGGCATAGCGCTCCGAAAGCATCAGCTTCATGCGGTATTCATTCTCCCGCTTTTCACTTTGCCGTACCGGAATCAGAAGGCTCTTGGTGGAACGGATATCGAAATTATCATAGCCATAAATTCTGGTGATTTCTTCGATAATATCTGCTTTCATGGTAACATCCTTGGTTGCACGCCAGGACGGAACGACTGCCTTAAAGGAATCCCCTTTACGAGTTAGGTCAAAGCCAAGCGCTGTCAAGGTCTCCTCAATCCGATCGGAGGAGATATCGATCCCGGTATATTTATCCACATACGCCTTATCAAAATCAATGGTAATCGTATCATAATGCTTTACATAGCAGTCCGTCAGAGAGGATGCGACCTTCACTCCGGGATCAATTTCCGCAAGAAGTTTTAAGAAACGCTGTATTGCCGGTATCGTAAGCTCCGGATCCAGAGTTTTTTCATATCTGGAACTGGCATCCGTACGAAGTCCCAAACGAACTGCACTTCTACGCACGCTCGTTCCATCAAAGTTCGCAGATTCCAGAAGCACCGAATCGGTTTCCTCGGAAATTCCGGAAAGCTCACCGCCCATAATTCCGGCGATACAGTTCGGCACTTTATCGTCGCAGATCATCAGCGTATTGGTATCTACCTTTCTATCGATCCCATCCAGTGTCTGAAAATCAATCGGCTCAGGGAAGGTCTTAACCCGTATTTTAGATACCTTGCCATAATCGAAAGCATGCATCGGCTGTCCAAGCTCCATCATCAAGTAGTTGGTTAAATCGGCAAGAAGATTGATTGGTCTCATACCGCAATAGGTAAGCCGGATACGCATATTGATCGGGGATTTCTTAACCTTAATATTGGAAACAGCGATACAGCTATAGCGGAATGTCTTATCGGTATCCTCCACCTTCACATCAATCGGCGGCAGCTCCTTAAATACACTGGTATCCATTACATCTAACGGCTTTAGAGGACGTTTGGTAAGCACTGAGATTTCTCTGGCAATTCCATAGTGCCCCCAGAGGTCGGGACGGTTGGTTAAGGATTTGTTATCCACTTCAAATACGGTATCCTCGATCTGCATGAATACCTTAATATCCGTACCCAGCGGGTAGTTATCCTCCAGTATCATAAGCCCGGAGTTGTCTTCGCTGATCCCCAGCTCTTTCTCGGAGCAGCACATACCACGACTTGGTACTCCGGCAATCTTTACTTCCTCAATCTTAAGATCGCCTACCTGACCGCCGAGCTTTGCAAAGGGAACGACTGCTCCAGCGAATACATTGGGAGCGCCGCATACGCAGTCGACTACTTCACTGCCGATGTCTACCTTAAGCAGATGAAGCTTCTTCGAATTCGGATGATTCTCTATCGCAATAATCTTTCCGACAACAACATCCTTAATGTCCCTTCCTAATTCATAGATATCCTCAACCTCTGCCGTCGATAGGGTAAATCTTCCGATTAACTCCTTTAGATTAATACCGGACAGATCGGTAAATTCTGAAATCCAATTCATTGATATAAACATAATTATTAACCTCCTTTAAGCGTATCTTTTACGCCTGTTCATCCTAACACCCATGCTTTTTGATCATATGGGACTCCTGCTATTTTACAAATTGTCTCAACTGTTTTAAGTTACCGCTGTTAAACAAACGAATATCCTTAATGTTGTATTTCATCATGGCAAGTCTGGTAAGTCCCAGACCGAAAGCGAATCCGGTATATTTCTCCGGATCAATGCCTCCCATCTTAAGAACGTTTGGATGAATCATACCGCAGGGTAATAGCTCCAACCATCCGGACTGCTTACAGGTAGGGCATCCGCTGCCGCCACAGATCGCACAGTTGATATCCAGTTCAAAACCCGGTTCCACAAAGGGGAAGAAGCCAGGACGCAGACGTACCTTAACGTCTCTTTCAAATACTTCCGTTAAAAGTACCTTCATAAAATAGATCAGGTTGGAGATGGAGATATCTTCTCCGATCATCATACCCTCCAATTGGAAGAAGGTGTTCTCATGGCTGGCATCCATATTCTCGTTGCGGAAGCATCTGCCCGGAAATAAAACCTTTAGAGTTTCCCCGGAATTTGGAGCACCGTATTTACGCATGATGGTATTCTGTGCCGCAGAGGTATGGGTCTTCAGAATCTGTCCGTTCTCCAGATAATAAGTGTCCTGCATATCTCTTGCCGGATGATTCTTCGGAATATTTACCGCTTCAAAGTTGTTGTATTCCGTCTGGATCTCTAAACCGTCCTCAATAATAAAGCCCATGGACTTAAAGATATCTTCGATCTGCCTCTGAACAATGGTGATCGGATGAAGGGTACCTGTTGGTTGCTCGGAAGGGATCGAATAGTCATATACTTCGGCGCTATTAATCTCTTTTTGGTATTCTCTTTCCTCCAGAGTCTTCTGGTACTCTACAATTGCCTGCTCGATTTCATGTTTTAAAGTATTTACCTGTATACCGGCAGCTTTTTTCACCTCACTGGAAAGATTACGAAGATTCTTTAATTCCTCCGTTACCATACCTTTCTTACCAAGAAAGGCAACTCTTGTTTTTTCCAATTCCTCCTTGGAGTTTACTTCCTTCAGCTTCTCCGTAAACTTAAGCTTAATCTGTTCCAGATTTTCTAACATTTTCATTCCTCCTAATTAATCAGATTGTGTCTTACCATAACGCAAAAAAAGCCTCCGTCTCCCAAGGGACGAAAGCATCGTGGTACCACCCAAATTCAAGCCAACCTATGGCTTCTCAACAGTTATAACGGAACTGAGCCGGCCTTTCTTTTACCACCGAAAATTAATCTGGAATGGTATCTTAAAGGCAACTCCGGTGCCGAACTTCGCACTATATCGGAACCCGAAACGGGCTTACAGCCGGCGGCCCATTCTCTCTGGCGGGAAAATATATGCTACTAATTCACCTTCTATGTTATTCGCTTTTTTATCTTTATCCTATCTTAATCAACTATTTTTAAAATGTCAAGGGCAATTAAGGAAAAACTTAAGTAATCGAAGTTTCCATTGCATCTATCCACAAGCGGCAGCAAAAACAGCCAGTTTATCCACAGGAACCGCTCACCTATACACGAGTGAAAATTCGATTTATCGCAGCACACGGTATTGTTAAAGCAAAATCCGCTCCCATAACCTCTCTGCTATTTACAAATAGGAAGGTATGCGGCAAGTCATCCTTCCTGCTGGTTTTATATTAACCGGAAATGCCGCAGGGCATGTGCAACACCATCGTCGTCTACGTCCTTTGTTAGAAAGGATGCCATACTTTTAACCTTCTCGGAGGCATTCCCCATGGCGATGCTGTGCTTTACATATTCCAGCATGGGAAGATCATTGGAGCTGTCCCCCATGGCATAAGTATTCTCATAGGATACGTTATTATGTTTCTTTAAAAATGCGATTCCGGTCGCCTTCGAGCAGCCTTTGGGAACCACTTCATAAAAGCCCTCACCGCGGTCAATAAAATCAAACATTTCCTTATATTTATTATAGAAAGTGTCAAGTCCTTCTTTTGAGGAAGGCCAGATACAAAATTTATCAAAGCTGATGCCTGGAGCTTCCCAGCTGCCTACCATAAAATCGTGCCGATTCATATGATCATATTTTATTTGACGCGCCATCGGGTTCGTATATTCCTTATCATAGTAAATTGCAGAAGATCCCTCCAATATCGCCTCAATCTTACAGCTTCGCAGATCTTTCTGTAAAGTCGGTATCATATCCTTGGAAATAGTGACATGATACAAAATATCCCCGTGATAGATGATACAGGTTCCGCAGCCGTAGACGCCGCCGTCAAACCCTACCTCCAAGATATCATCCCCCATCTCTGCGAGCGTACGTCCGGTATTGATAAATGCCAGGCTGCCGTTCGCCTGCGCCTGCTTAATTGCCGCCCTGGTACTGTCCGATATCGTAAATGTCCGATGGCTTAATATGGTTCCATCTATGTCAAAAAAAATCAAATTCGAATTCATTGTTCTCCTCATTTCTATATAGCTTTTGTACACTATGGTGCTTATGGATGCCGCGAGGCTGTAATAGCCTTATCTTTTCATTTCTGCGCACAGCTCACATTTTGCTATTCTAGCATATAAAATCAGATACGAAAAGCTAATCTACCCAATTTGCAGCAAAAATAATAAGAAAGAGTTTCGCAAGCGAAACTCTAGCGCCGAGCGCGGCCAGCATCGCTGGCAAAATACAATACGTGCGAGTGCGCATCCTTAGTGGAACGTTTTTTACCGTATAGGACGCAATTTTCTATACGATAAAAAAGGCCTCAAGCCCTAATATGATATGCTCCCTTTTAGGTAGAGAGTTTAAATAATAAAACTGTTTACCTAAAAGGGAGCATATCAATAAATTAGGATTGGAGGCTTGCCTTTATCATATTATCCCATGTAGATCGAATTATATCCGGTATAGAAATGTGTATGAGGGTCGGGTATATATGCCATACTCGTTTCACCGTTATAGTAATGATAATGCCCACCCTGAACATAGATAGCCGGACCAGTTGCTGTACTATAAGTGTGATCGTGGTCTTCGTTTGAAGTAGTTTTTCCTTTCATATAGTGTATGTGACCAACAACGTCAGGACTTGCACTCGTTTCACCGGAATAATTATGAAAATGTCCGCTATTATACGTTGTTGCTCCGTTATAATAATGGGTGTGTAATTCATTCATCATCTTAATCACCTCATAGGTATTTTATGATTATATTAATCCAACGTTACCTTTATTTAATAAATCGCTTCATAATATGAAGGTATTTTATTATAAGCTCGCCAAAGCTATATAATATGATTGTAAACATCCATAAATTAGAGATGATCGTCATAAAATAATTATCATTTGTATGATATAATTACATAAAAGCACGGTATCTTCTCGATAGATATCGTTGAAAATTATGATCATATAACTTTGTTTCATATTGAGGAGGAATATAGTATGGCAAATGATATTTTGCAGACCCTTTATGCGCGTAAAAGTGTCAGAGTATTTGAGGATAGACCAATCTCGCAAGAATATAGGAAATCTATTATAAAAGCGGCTTTTGAGGCCCCTACAGCAGGGAATCAGCAGCTATATACCATATTGGATATTACGGATCAGGATGTCAAGGTAAAATTGTCCGAATTGTGTGATAATCAACCCTTTATTGCAACAGCACCTTTCGTTCTTGTATTTATAGCAGATTGTAAGCGTTGGCTAGACAGCTATCAGGCTGCAGGCTGCAAGCCTAGAAAACCGGGCTTAGGAGATATCTTATTAGCGACAGCCGATAGTATCATTGCAGCACAAAATGCGGTGATTGCTGCGGAAAGCTTAGGTATCGGGAGCTGTTATATTGGTGATGTAATAGAAAACTGTGAGCAAATGCGTGAATTATTAAATTTGCCAGACGAGGTAATGCCCGCTGCTATGTTGGTTTTTGGTTGGCCGACGCAGCAGCAACAGGAGCGTAAAAAACCGCTCCGATGTGAAGATACCTATATTGTATTTGAAAACAGTTATCAAACATTAACACCAGCGCAGCATAGAGAAATGTTTCAAATCCGCGCTGAAAAAGAGCAAAAACCGATATTTGATTATGATTCATGGATAAAAGCTTTCTGGCAACGTAAATATGAAAGTGATTTTTCTATTGAAATGAACCGCAGTGCTGGGATATATTTAAAGTCTTTTATCGAAAATTCCAAAGTATGATAAGTCACAAAGATGGACTAGCCTTCCTGTAATGTATTGTTAGAAAGCCTTATCTCCTCATTTCTGCGCATGATTTAACATTTTGATATATTTCAGCACATAAAATCAGATCCGAAAAGCTAATCTTGCATTGAATATTAATTCATGGTAGAATAAGCAAGGTTATGATTAATGTTATTAACACACATATAAGGAGTGTCGCCAATGCAGAAATACGATGTAATCATAATAGGAGCCGGTCCATCCGGTATTTTTTGCGCCTATGAATTAATAAAGCAGAATAAAGATCTTAAGATATTAATAGTGGAAAAGGGAAGATCCATTGAAAAAAGGAACTGTCCGAAGAGAAAAACCAAACAATGTATTGGATGTAAACCTTGTTCAATCACCACCGGTTTTGCCGGAGCAGGAGCCTTCTCTGATGGAAAATTATCCTTGTCTCCCGATGTCGGCGGCAACCTTCCAGATATCTTAGGATATGATAAGGCTGTAGAGCTAATTAAAGAATCGGATGATATTTATTTAAAATTCGGTGCCGATACCAATGTATACGGTGTCGATAAGGTAAATGAAATTCAGGAAATAAGAAGACGCGCCATCAATGCGAATCTTAAGCTGATCGAATGTCCAATCCGTCATCTTGGTACCGAGGAGGGATATAAAATCTATACCCGTCTTCAGAAGCATCTGCAAGACAGCGGGATTGAAATTATCTTCAATACTATGGTAGATGAAATTATTATTGAGAATAACAAAGTAAAAGGAATCACCACAACAAAAGGGGATACCTATTACGCCGATGAGGTTGTTTCCGCAATCGGCCGTGAGGGTTCCGATTGGTTCAGCCATATCTGCAAGAACCATGGAATAGAAACCAAGGTCGGTACTGTTGATATCGGTGTTCGTGTTGAAGTTCGTGATGAGGTTATGGAGTTCTTAAATAAGAACCTCTATGAAGCAAAGCTAGTATACTATACCCCAACCTTTGATGATAAAGTCCGCACGTTCTGTACCAATCCTTCTGGTGAGGTCGCAACCGAATATTATGAAAATAATCTTGCCGTTGTAAATGGACATGCTTATAAATCACAAGAATATAAAACAAACAATACAAACTTTGCTATTCTGGTTTCTAAGAACTTTACGAAACCATTTAAAACTCCGATCGAATATGGCAAGTATATTGCACAGCTAAGCAACATGCTCTGCGGCGGGAAAATCCTGGTACAAACGTTCGGTGACTTCCAAAGAGGAAGAAGAACAACGGAGGAACGTCTCTGTAGAAACAATTTAATACCAACCTTAAAGGATGCTGTTCCCGGAGATCTGTCTTTGGTATTCCCGCATCGTATCATGGTGGATATTAAAGAAATGATCCTTGCTCTTGATAAGGTTACCCCTGGTATTGCCAGCGACGAGACCCTGCTGTATGGTGTTGAAGTCAAATTCTACTCCAACAAGGTTGTCGTAAATGAAGACTTTGAGACAAGTGTCGAGGGCTTACGGGCAATCGGCGATGGCGCAGGTATCACAAGAGGCTTACAGCAGGCTTCCGCGAATGGTATCAGCGTAGCAAGAAGTATTCTTGCGAAAATGAAGCAATAATTTTATATATTCTTAAATCGTCTAAATTAATTGACCCGCAGTTCCAAACAGAAATCACCTGTTCGGAACCGCGGGTTTATCATTTTTACAAATCTGTAATTTAATAATTGAATTATATTTTTAAGCCACTGTTGCCAACTGTGAAAAGTTTTAGAAAGCATAAAAGAAACAGTATGATTTATTTGATTTCATCTTCTTTCCACTTCTCATTTCAAAGATTTATCACTATGTTTCTTTAAATATATTCAAAATAGTAAAATATACTTTCAATTTTATCAAAACGCATAGGGTTATGTAATCCGCACTTTCTATGCCATAAAAAGCATTTAAGATAATTTTAAGATAACTTTAAGATAACTTTAATGGAAATTCTGTGGAAATTTATAGTAAAAAGTGGGATAATAATTGTAACAAATAATGATATGAGCGACAAAAGCCGATTTATAAACTTGACTTCGTCAATTTGCACAATTTATGCATTGAGAAGTAATAGAAACAATGTTTCATTCGCAACACGTTTCCACTTGATTGAAGTACGTAATGGTACATAAGACCACAAAATACGTGGTCTAAGTGCCAACGACTTCAAACAGTTGCGCATTAAAATATTGTTTCCTATTACTTAAGTTTTACCTTG
>SVEA01000063.1 GCA_015057615.1 Lachnospiraceae bacterium
CAAAGGGGTTCGAGGCGGACACCCATGAGTTGGAGGAAAGGCTTCTGGAGCAGATGCTGTATACGGAAGGCTATGTGCAGGACAGCTTTCTAATCTTCTGTGAATACTATAAAAATGTAACAAACCGTACGCTTGTGAGAGCATTTCTCTCCTTCTACGCATATAAGTACTTAATTCATGACTGGGTGATCCATACGGAGCTTTTTCCGATCATGCGCAGGGAAATCAATTATGAGGAAAATGATTTGTGCCTGCTTGCTTGGATCAAGTACAATACCGATACCCGTAAACTCTCGGAAAATGACCGGGATTTCCTTGCCTATCAGCTTTATCGGTTGGTGAAGAAGGGAATCGTTCTTTCCTTCTTTGAACGGTATAAGGGGAAAATAAAGCTTCCGGACAGTATTCTAAATAAATACTATGTTGAATATAAGACCGATCCGAAAAGGCAGGTTTACATCCACTACCGTCTGCTGGATGCAGAGGATTCCGGGGAATATATTACGGAACGTATGCCCAATGTTTTTATGGGAATCCATGGGAAAGAGTTCGTCCTTTTCTATCACGAGATTCTCCAGTACTATATTACGGAGGAAGATGGGGAGGAAGTATCCATTACGGAGAGTATCCAGGTGCATAATGAGAAGGACCCGTCGGAGGAAGAATCCAGGTATAATCAGATCAATATGATGCTTATGACAAAGGAGATGCAGGATGAAGCGACCCTCCTTGATCTTATGGAGCAATATGTGAATACGGATTTTTTAGTTTCAAAGTGCTTTCGACCGATCGGGCTTAGTTAGGTTATTGTGAAACTCTTAAGTTGAATTAATTGTGTATATAACAGGTACATATTCCTTCGCTCCAATGTTTCCTTCGCCTAAGTGATGGTATATTACTTTACTTCCGCTTCGGAACAGGTATCTGCTGCATACACAATAGCTACAATATCGAGGTTTCGCAATTGTTTAGATAGAACATTATAGATAAGAGGTGAATTCGGATGGATACACCCAGAAAATTAATAATAGGATATGATTTGTGTGAGGATGTTACGCAGATCAGCTGCTACAGCTACAAGAAGCAGGAGCCGATTACCATCGGCCAGACAGAAGAAGATTACAGTCCCATCCCTACTGTACTATGCATTAAGCAGGAAACAAAGCAATGGTTGTTCGGGGAGGAAGCAAAAGCCTGTGCAGCGGCGGGCGAAGGAAGCCGGATTGATTCACTTCTTGATAAAATCATTACCGGGGAAGAAGTTACAATTTTCAATCAAAAATTTAACGGAATCCTCCTATTGGAAAAATTTCTTCGGAAAACCCTGATGCTGGTGAAGAATTATTTTCCCACTGAACCGATTACGAAGCTGGTGGTAACGGTCCGGGATACCCAGCCGGTTCTTGTGGAAGGAATCTATCAGGCGCTGTCAATGCTTGGAATCGATAAGGACCGTGCCGTTGTCATGGGGCATGCAGGAGCATATCTTTACTATGTGCTAAGCCAAGAGCGGTCGCTGTGGCTGAATGATGTCGGTTTATTTGATTTTAGCACGCAGGGATTAAGCTACTATCAGATCAGCTTTAACCGAAGAACTAAGCCCATTGTAGCAAGCCTTTCAAGGAAAGATCTAACAGAGCAGTTAAGCTATGATATGCTGGACAGTAAAGAGATCGATATAGAGTATGTATTTAAAACCCTGGCGGATACCCTGCTGTTTAAACAGATTATTTCAACCCTTTATTTTACCGGGAAAGGTTTTGAAGGCGGCTGGGCGGAAGAAGTCATAAAAAGTCTCTGTACGGGAAGAAGAGCTTTCCTTGGACAGAACCTATATATGAAGGGTGCCTGCTATGCGGCGAAAGAGCTTTCCGGAGATCGAATGCTGGAGAATTATATCCTGCTAAATGACGAGATGATTACAAGCTCGATCTGGATCCGCTTGTATGCGGATGCGAAAATGACGGAGGTGCCTTTAACCGAGGCGGCGATACCATGGTATGAGGTAAATAAAAGTATAGAGGTGATCGCGGAGGATGAGGCAGAGATTGCGCTGATCATAAAGAATATAATGACAAGAGAAATCCTTTGTGAAAAATTGGTTCCCAGTCATTTACCGGAACGTCCGAAGCGGATGACACGGCTGGAGATTAATCTAACCTGTACCAGTAGTTCAAAAGCAAAGCTTACGGTTACGGACCGGGGATTTGGAGCGTTCTATCCGGAGACCGGACGGGTATGGGAGTTTCTGCTGGAGATATAGAGGGAACCGCAAGTAATATGAAATATGTTTCCTATTACTTATCAAATCAAACTTCGCAGTTAATTAGGGCGCTAATTGCTTGATTAAATCAGCAGGTAGCATAATATACCATAGATATTATACTTTTATCCTGGCTCAGACTTACTCGTCAATATCTACTAATAAATTTTTCTTTTTGGTATAACAGAGCTAAAAAACATGAACTCCTCACTTTGTTCGTCAAACATCATGCTTTTTTGTCTCTATATCAAAAGTAAAATTCCTAAGTAGATATAACAACTCGTAAAAATTCGCTGCTATAAAAGTATAATTTCCATGATAAATAAGTTCATTGAAGGCAGATTTCATCAAGCAATGACTATGTTTTTTAACTTCGAAGTTTGAGTTATCAATTCATTAATTTTGCAATTACCGATGGAAGAAAAAGAGGAAGGATACTATGGGCAGATTAATATTATGCAGTGGGGTCAGGACGGAACGGCCGTATGTATTTCCCCAGGCTGGTGTACGTATTTATTCCATAGAAGAATTGTGCTATTATTTGTATCATCATGTTTACCTGATCGATGAAAATCTTTTTACAGATTCTCTGCTGGACTGGATCGGCATGGAATTAAAGCTTACCGAGTGCGCGGATAAATTGAAAATTCTAAAAGCCAAGGGCGGAGATTTAAAGACGATGGTTACTGTGGTATTATGCAGCTGTGATTATTACGGGGAAAAGGAGATTATGAGCTTTTTAAGGGTGCTTGACGGTGTGATCGGCATGCCCCGGTGGAAGAGAAATTTTTATAAGGCAAACGAGCTGCTAAATAAACGGCAATACACCGAAGCAATCAGTGAGTATGACCGCATTATAAATCCGGAGGAAGGAAACAGCCTAACACCCATAGACTATGGGGATGTGCTTCACAATATGGCAGTTGCAACAGCACAAAGCAAAGGATTAAAGGAAGCGATGGAGCTCTTCTGTCGAGCCTTCGAGCACAATCATCGGGAGGAAAGCCTGCATCAGTTCCTATATGCGGTTTTACTAAGTGGTAATGATTTTGAAGAAAAGGCGGAAGAATATCAGGTAGACGAAGCAACGAAGAATGCAATGCTCCGCTCTATGGCTCAAATCCGTGAGGAGGCAGAAGCCAGCGACGCAATGATTGAAATTCAACGATTAAAGCAGTGCAAAACAGAAGGCAGAATTGCAGAATTTTATAGAATAGCGGATGAAATTATAGAGAAATGGAAGCTTCCGGTAAGGCAGGTTTTCCAATAGCTTTTACATAAGAGAGGTATACCGATGGGATTCTTTGGATTATGGAAACGTAAGAAAGTAGAAACGCAAGAGCAGGACATTGTTCAGAAAAATGATAAAAAAAGCAGCAGGCAGCAGACCACGCCGGCAGAGCAGCTTAGCTTTATTATGGATAATTGTGAATTGATCTCCGAAAGTGATCGCCAGATCGAGGAGGCAAAGGTAGAATATCAGGCAGTTACCTCCTATCTGACCGATATGCAGCGGATCGATATGAGTCCGAAAGAGCA
The DNA here is from genome assembly GCA_015057615.1 of Lachnospiraceae bacterium. GTDB lineage: Bacteria > Bacillota > Clostridia > Lachnospirales > Lachnospiraceae > Mobilitalea. The sequence goes on from SVEA01000063.1 coordinate 3,803, forward strand.
GAGAGAGAAGCTGGAAGAGGCTGCCCGCAATATCTATAACCTGACAAGGGAGCGGAAGCTCTTCCAACAGAAAAATACAGTTATAACGGACCGGCAGTACCGTCTGTTTGAGCGGTATGAGATACAGCTCCCGAGAGAGCTGCCGGAGATCAAGGAAAGAGAAGATTATCAAAATAAGATTGATCGGGATATCGAGTTCCTTGAAAAAGAAAAGAACTCCCTGACAGAAGAGCAGGAAGATATCATTAGCAAGCAGGAATTTTTAAAGGGGATCGCAATTACAACCAGTATCATTGTGGTTTTTCTTTTTCTTATCTTTGTTTTACTGGGAAATTATTCGGAGGCAAATCTATCGATTCCTTTTCTGCTTACGGTACTGATGGGAATGGTATCCTCTCTCTATATCTTTATGGAGGCAAGAAAGAACTCGCATGCGATTCAGTTTGTGCAGGCGAAGCAAAAAAGACAGGTTATGCTGATGAATAAGGTGAAAATAAAATCGGTCAACAATCTGAATTTCTTGGAATATACCTATAACAAATACCTGGTGGACAACTATGATAAACTAAAAGCACTCTGGGAAGAATACATCATATTAAAAGAGGAAGCCCGAAAATATCAAACCAATACCCAGATGCTTGATTTCTATAATAGGGAATTGATTATGGAGCTAAAGAAACTCGGGGTTTCGGATTCGGAAATATGGATCTACCAGCCGAGTGCAATCATTGACAGCAGAGAAATGGTGGAAGTACGCCACCGCCTTAATGTCCGCAGGCAGAAGCTGCGGGAGCGAATTGATTCCATTTTGAATCAGAAAGAGGAATCCATGGAAGTGATCCGGTCCACAATAAAAGCAAATCCGGAAAGCGTGCAGGAGGTAAATCAGATTTTAAAACAATATGGAATTCCGGAGATCGAATAGGCTGGATGCAGAAGCAACTCTGCAAGGATTAAATTAAAAAGTAAATTCTACTTGACATAATTATAATATTTGCATAGTATATAGATAAACTTTCATAATTTCAAATGTAATGAGGGAGAGGATTAGATAAGGGATGCCTGGCAGAGAGGATCACTCACCGGCTGAAAGGTGGTCTAAGGCAAACTTATTGAAGGTAGCTCCGTAGCAGCATTTCTGAAACCGCAGGGCGTGTAGGAAATACCGGGAAGTCCCGTTATAGACAAAGAGTTGGAGAAAGTAAAAGGCAGATGTACTTTGCAAGTCTCCATGAATAAAGGTGGTACCACGGTTCTTCGTCCTTTGCGGCGCAAGAACCTTTTTGTCGTATAGGAAATTGCGTCCTATACGGCAAAAAACCTCAATGCGAACATAGTTCGCATTGGGATGACGCACTCAGCACGTAACGAATACTTGAAACATGTATTCGTAAGGTATTTATCTGCCTGCGGCAGAACGCGCTCGGCGCGAGAGTTCGCCAAGCCAAACTCTTCGTTTCATTCTGCCGTCATGGACAATTGTATAATATCTATGGTTTATGAGTTCAAAAAGTTGATCTCATCAAGGAGGGATTGCATTTTTATTGTAAGCATTAGAAGTCAAGTTAAATTTAGCAGTCCTTTAATGTTATCAATGTTATCATTTATTACCTGTACTAAATTCGAAACACAGGTGCTTTATAACAAAAATATAGGTTGTACTGACTTTATCATTTTGCTAATGATACTTGCTGAGAAATTTGAGTGTCAAGTCTGGAAAATGTCCAAGGATGCCTCTTCACTCCGGCAGACTGTTTTAGTTCAAAGTTCGAAGCTTGGTATTGCTTGAAAATCATAACCGGAAGTATAATATATTTTTCAAATATGAGCACCGTCCGTCAATCACAAAAAGAAAGGAAGACATTTTCATGAAAAAAGAATTGGCAAAGACCTATGATCCAAAAGACATTGAAGACCGGTTGTATCAAAAATGGCTGGATAAGAAATACTTTCATGCCGAAGTCGATAGAAGTAAGAAACCATTTACAATCGTAATTCCACCACCAAATATTACCGGACAGCTCCATATGGGGCATGCTTTGGATAACACCATGCAGGATATCCTGATTCGTTTTAAGAGAATGCAGGGGTATAATGCCCTGTGGCAGCCGGGAACCGATCATGCCAGCATTGCAACCGAGGTTAAAATTATCGAGCAGTTGAAGAAAGAAGGAATCGATAAGGAAGATCTTGGACGTGAAGGCTTCTTAGAGAGAGCCTGGCAGTGGAAGGATGAATACGGCGGAAGAATTATATCGCAGTTAAAGAAGATGGGCTCCTCCTGTGATTGGGACAGGGAGCGTTTCACCATGGACGAGGGATGCTCCATGGCGGTGAACGAGGTATTCGTTAAGCTTTACAAGGAAGGCTATATTTATAAAGGCTCTAGAATCATTAACTGGTGTCCGGTCTGCCATACCTCCATCTCGGATGCGGAGGTAGAGCATGAGGAGCAGGCTGGACATTTCTGGCATATAAAATATCCGATCGTTGGCAGTGATGAATTTGTAGAAATCGCTACTACAAGACCAGAAACCATGCTGGGAGATACGGCAGTGGCGGTTCATCCGGAGGACGAGAGATACCAGCATCTGGTTGGTAAGAAGGTAATACTTCCACTTGTAAATAAGGAAATCCCGATTATTGCCGATGCCTATGTTGATAAGGAATTTGGAACCGGTGTGGTTAAGATCACCCCTGCCCATGATCCAAATGACTTTGAGGTAGGAAAGAGACACAACCTGCCGGAGATCAATATCATGAATGACGATGCTACCATTAACGAGTTGGGCGGCAAATATGCCGGTATGGATCGTTATGAGGCACGGAAGCAGATGGTGAAGGATCTGGAAGCATTAGGGCTGTTAGTAAAGATAGAAGATCATGTACACAATGTCGGTACCCATGATCGATGCAAAGCGACGGTAGAGCCCCTGATTAAGCAGCAGTGGTTTGTTAAAATGGATGAGTTAATTAAGCCGGCGGTAGAAGCCGTTAAGACGGGCGAAGTTCAGTTCGTACCGGAGCGTTTCGACAAGATTTACTTTAACTGGACCGATAATATCAGAGATTGGTGCGTTTCCAGGCAGCTCTGGTGGGGGCATAGAATTCCGGCATATTACTGTGACGACTGCGGTGAAATCATCGTAGAGAAAGAGGAACCCTCCAAATGTCCAAAATGCGGCAGCACCCATCTAAGGCAGGATGAGGATACGCTGGATACCTGGTTCAGCTCGGCATTATGGCCGTTCTCCACTCTTGGCTGGCCGGAAAAGACAGAAGATTTGGATTATTTCTATCCGACGGATGTACTGGTTACCGGATATGATATTATATTCTTCTGGGTAGTACGGATGGTATTCTCCGGATATGCGCATATGGGAGAGAAACCGTTTGGCAAGGTACTTATCCACGGATTGGTAAGAGATGCGCAGGGGCGGAAAATGAGTAAATCCCTAGGAAATGGAATTGATCCGCTTGAAGTGATCGATCAATACGGTGCAGATGCACTCCGTCTTACCTTGATCACCGGTAATGCGCCCGGAAATGATATGCGTTTCTATTGGGAGAGGGTGGAAGCAAGCAGAAACTTTGCCAATAAGGTATGGAATGCCTCCCGTTTCATCATGATGAATCTGGAGAAGGCAAGGTCAAGCGAAACCATCGACGAGAAGCTTCTGACCATAGCGGATAAATGGATCTTAAGTAAGGCAAATCTTCTTGTAAAGGAAGCTACCGAGAATATGGAAAGCTTCGAGCTTGGTATTGCGGTTCAGAAAATATACGATTTCATCTGGGAAGAATTCTGTGATTGGTATATTGAGATGGTGAAGCCCAGATTATACAGCGATACCGACGAGACAAAGGCAGCAGCCTTATGGACCTTAAAGAAGGTACTTGTTGCTTCCTTAAAGCTGCTTCATCCTTATATGCCGTTTATCACAGAAGAGATCTATGTTACCCTTCAGGAGATGTCCGGTATTCAGGAATCAGAGTCCATTATGATTGCAAAATGGCCGGTTTATAAGAAGGAATATGAATACAGCAGGGAAGAGGAAGCCGTAGAATTAATTAAGGCAGCCGTAAAGGGCATCCGCAACGTTCGTTCCGAGATGAATGTTCCACCAAGCAGAAAAGCAAAGGTTATCGTGGTATCTGAGAATGAAAAGATAAGAAATATCTTCACCGAAAGTCAAGTATTCTTTGCAACGCTCGGATATGCCGGTTCCGTACTGGTTCGGCCGGATAAATCCGGTATTCCGGAGGATGCAGTATCTACCGTAATCCCGGGAGCTGTAATCTATATTCCGTTTGCCGATCTGGTTGACATCGATAAGGAGATTGAGCGCCTTGCGAAGGAAAAGAGCAGACTGGAGGGCGAGCTAAAGCGTGTGAACGGAATGCTTGCCAATGAAAATTTTGTAAAGAAAGCTCCGCAAAGAAAGCTGGAAGAAGAAAAAGCAAAGCTTGTTAAGTATACGGATATGATGGCACAGGTAACAGAGCGACTAGAGCAGTTAAGCAAGTAGATATGAAAAAGCGTGGGAGTTTTTTATCCCACGCTTTTTACAGGTATTGGATATATTCACTAAATTACACAGAGAAAAAATGGTGGAAAATATTAACTTTTTACTCTTGAAAAGCGCTCATGATTATGATATATTTATCAAGTGTGAGGGATCAACCGTGTACAAAGTGGTTACCTTAGCATAATTACAAATAGCTGCCCGAGTCCGTTCAGGTAAGGGCAGTTATTTTCTTGTCTTGTTGTGTTTATCTAGATAGCTAATGAGTGATATAAGTAGTAAACCAAAGGTCAGCATTAGTGTAATTGCTTCATAAGTATTCATAATGCCACCTCCTTTAAAAACCAATGAGCAATGCTCAAAGATTTGGATAAAAAGTTACTCTGTACACGGTTGTCCTATAACAAAAAGAGGAAGGAAAGCAATTTAGTATACAAATGGAAAGCAAGTGAGATAAACGTTAGCAGTAAGGAAATTATTCCACTATGTTTATTCTAACTATATTATACTACGTTTACATAATTTTACAATCATTTTTATGTTGCATATTTACAAAATAAATAGTAAATTAGGCTCAGTTACGACAGGAATATGCACAGGATGCGATTTATATCGTTTTTCGTTACTGTTCACACATGGGCAAAGTCTATCATATGAATTCGACAAATGATATCCGATAAGGAGTATTTGTATTCGTTGGTACTTTGGCTCCGTATTTTGGAGCCTTATGTACCGCTACGTAATGCAACTAAGCGAAAGCGTCTCCGATTCGGATACATTTGACGAAATCATAACATGGTATACATGGTGGGTGTGAACAGTAACATTTTTTCTAAGTTTTCCCGTTAAAATTGGAAGAATACTTGCAATAATTAAATATTTCCGATATGATATTTATTGTAACTGATGAAAAGAAGAGAGGGTGTTATCATATGATTCAAGAGGATTATATTGGCTTTACGATAGAAAAGCAGAAGCGGATCGCTTTGATTGCGCATGATTCGAAAAAGCACGCATTAATCGAATGGGTTGAGGCGAACAAGGAGGTATTAAAGAGCCATTTCCTATGTGGTACCGGAACCACAGCCAGATTGATTGTCGACGAGGTAGGATTACCAGTGAAGGCATACAACAGCGGGCCTTTGGGTGGAGATCAGCAGATCGGAGCAAGAATTGTAGAAGGAAATATTGATTTTGTTATATTTTTCTGGGATCCCTTGGCAGCACAACCGCATGATCCGGATGTCAAGGCACTATTAAGAATATGTGCGGTTTATGATATTCCTTTGGCTACGAATCGTTCCACGGCTGACTTCATGCTAACATCGAAATACATGGTGGAAGACTATGAAAGACATGTCATTAATTACAATAAAGTAATCAGTGGAAGATTGGATGAACTCGGAAACAAATAAAAAGATGGTATAATAAATAAACACCGTGTTCGGTTAGTCTACGGTGTTATAGAGAGTTGATTTTTAAAAGCGTGTTAGTAATTGCTGTTTCCAAGGTGCAAGTACTAACACGTTCTTTTGTCGTATAGGAGTGTAATCCTATACGATAAAAAACCTCCATGCGAACATAGTTCGCATTGGGATGACGCACTCAGCACGTAACGAATACTTGAAACATGTATTCGTAAGGTATTTATCTGCCTGCGGCAGAACGCGCTCGGCGCGAGAGTTTGGCAAGGCAAACTCTTTGCTACTTGCAGGCAGCTTTATTGATCAACTACAAAGTGCATGATCGAAATACCAACGATTTCAAACAGTTGCGCATTAAATATTGTTTGTTCCCTGTTACTTAAGTTTTGTCTTGATTTGCTAGGAAGGCTTTTGACACTCGTATCGGTTTATATTTAATCGAGCGTATTCATTCCCGCAGTTAGGCTGTCAATAAAATATTTTCCAGCATCGGACAGCGGAATATCCTTATTATAGGAAGCGACCAGCATACGGGAAGGTATCTTCTGATCCGTATGAATAACCGCCAATTGATCCAGCTCCTTCACGCAGAAGTCCGGCAGGAATGCGATGCCAAGCCCGATTTTTGCCAGATCGATTAAAAGATCGTTACTGCTTAATTCAACAGAAGGAACAAGATCCAGGGAATTTTCCAAAAATAAATTGTGAAGGAACATACTGGTTGTCGAGCGCTTGTCCAGCATTAGGATGGGATATTTCTGCAGCTCCTGCAAGGAAATTGAACGATTCGTCAGTGGGAATGATTCCGGGTTAGCGATAAAAATATCTCTGAATTCCTTTACCGGAAGAATCTCCATCATATCATTCAAGTTCGGATTCGGTGAATTTGTAATAATGACATCCACTTCATTCCGTTCTAATAGAGTTGCGCATTGAAGGGAGGTCCCGTTTGTTACTTTTATATGAATATTAGGATACTTCTTGTGGAAATTCTTAAGATAGGGCACCAGATAATAGCGGCAGATGGTATCACTGGCTCCGATCCTTATCTGAACACCGCTTTTGGGATCCGCACAGAGCTGATTTTCCCCGCGAATAATCAGATTAATAGCTGGTTCCACATGTTTGAGAAGGAGCTCTCCTTCCTTCGTCAGGGCAACCCGTTTCGTGCTGCGGATGAAAAGCGTTTGATTTAGACGCTTTTCCAAAGTTTTTATGGATTGGCTGACTGCGGATTGTGAAATGAACAATTCGCTGGCTGCGTCCGAAAAGCTCAAACTTTTTGCAACGTGATAGAAAACTTTATATAATTCATAATTAATATCCATAATAATCTCCATTCTAAATTGATTTGAGTGTCAAATCCCTCATGCGTTTGCCGCACCACTATGAATGAAAACTGGTTACTGACACTTTTTGGTTTATTAGTTACTTTATTTTGGTTATAATCAATACCATACAGTAGTGAGATCGAAGCTTTATTGA
>SVEA01000064.1 GCA_015057615.1 Lachnospiraceae bacterium
ACGTAACGAATACTTGAAACATGTATTCGTAAGGTATTTGTCTACCTGCTGCAGAACGCGGTCGGCGCGAGCGTTTGCCAAGGCAAACCCTTTGCTACTATGGGTAAATTTGATTAAAATTCAATGAAGATTTTATTAGATATGGAAGAAACACTTGAATTCAATGGATAGTTAAAATATAATTATGTTTCAAGTGGCAAAAGCCGGTTGATAAAGCTAACTTCATTAATTTGTACAATTTATGTATTGAAAATTAATATGAAGCAAGTTTTATTTGCAACGCGCAGTCCTGTAAAGCATTGCAAAAAACGCAATACTTGGGTTGAAGTGCCTAATAGTACATAAGAACACAAAATATGTGGGTCTAAGTACCAACGACTTCAAGCAGTTGCAAATTAAAATATTACTTAAGTTTTTCCTGGATTTATGCAAATTGAAGATGACGATTTGTTAGGTAGAGAACGATTTTAGGAGGCATTTTAGTGGGATATGATGTCATAATAGCAGGTGCCGGTGCTTCCGGACTTACGGCGGCAATTGCGGCTGCAAGGATGGGAAGCTCGGTGCTGGTAATTGAGCAGAAGGAGAAAGCAGGAAAGAAAATCTTAGCAACGGGAAATGGAAGATGCAATTTTACCAATCTGGTGCAGAATCCGGAATGCTATCGGTCCGATGATAATGCCTTTGCTATGCGCGTGCTGGAAAGGTTTGATATGCAGAAGACCATTGCCTTCTTTGAAGAATTAGGGATCTGCCCGAAGGAGAAAAACGGCTATTTATATCCGAATTCAGAGCAGGCTGCCAGCGTTGTACAGGTCCTTATGATGGAGTGCAGGCGCCTGGGCGTTCATTTTGCATATAATGAAAAAGTAATTCATATTAACCAGCCATATTATACGGTAATTACGGAACATAGAATTTCTCCGGAGAGGAATGCGGCAGGGAAAGGAAAGAAAGGCTCTAAGGTAAAAAAGAGGCTTCCTCTGGAAGCTGACATGAATATAGAGAAAGAGCGGTATAATGCGAAAAAACTGATTCTGACCACGGGAGGATGTGCTTCCTCGAAGCTGGGGTCGGATGGCAGTGGATATCCGCTTGCAAGGCTATTCGGGCATACAATTATTAAACCGCTGCCGGCTTTGGTGCAGCTAAAATCACCGGAAAACTACTGCAAGACGCTTTCTGGTGTCCGCATGGCAGGCAAAGTGGGCGCTTATACGAAGGAGGAAAGGCTCCTGGCAGAGGAGAGCGGGGAGCTGATATTTACGGATTACGGGATATCAGGCATTCCTGTTATGCAGATCAGCCGGTATGTCAGTAAGGCTCTGGATCAAAAGAAAAAGATACTTTTAAAGATCGATCTGCTCCCGGAGAAAACGCTTGATGAGGTGATCCTTCTTCTTCGTGGCAGGATAAAGAACGCTGCCGGTAAAACGACAGAAGAGATGATGGTCGGACTATTTAATCACAAGGCATCGTATGTTCTGATTAAGGAATCAAAGCTGGATCCAATGAAGGAGGCAGCAAGGCTAAAGGAACGAGAGGTGGAAGCTTTGGCAAGGATAATCAAGGAGTTCCGTATGGAAATCACCGATACCAATTCCTTTGAAAATGCGCAGGTAACCACTGGCGGTGTTGCAACCGGGGAGGTTAAGGAGACGACTCTGGAATCAAAGCGCATGAAAAATCTGTATTTTGCCGGAGAGCTTCTTGATGTGGACGGTACCTGCGGGGGTTATAATCTTCAATGGGCTTGGAGCTCGGGATATCTTGCCGGAACGGCTGCGGGAAAACGAGCCGGAAGCAGATAATATAACAAACAGACAGATAATAGGTTAAATAGACAATAGAATAAATAGGTAATATAGCAGGCAAATAACAGAACAAACAGGTAATAGATATCAATAAAAACAGAGTAGGAAGATAACATAACAAGCAGTAACAAAATAGACAGATAGCAGAATAGATAGAACCAGAACAAATAGAAAACAGAACAAACAGGTAATAAAATAGGTGACAGAGCAGACATAGAGAAAATTGCGAAGACATTCTCGCTAAATTGTAAACAGTTATCATAGCAGGGTTCTGCAATTACCTTAATAATAGACATAGTTTTGAGGAAAGTACAGGTGCAAAATGATTCGAATTTCACAGATTAAGCTTCCGATCCGGCATACGAAGGAGGATATGCTTCAGGCAATTGCAAAAGCACTAAGAGTATCCCCCGGGAAAATCCAGGAATATAAGATTATGAAGCAATCAATCGATGCCAGAAAGAATGAAATAAAATACATCTATACCGTGGGCGTTACCCTGAATGTGGAAGACGGGAAGGCGGAAGATAGTACGGTAAAGCATAGCCGTAATACGAATGTATCGATAGCGGATGAGACAAGATATGCTTTTCATCCCTCCGGTCAGAAGAAGCTATCCCATCGGCCGGTGGTTGTTGGAACCGGTCCGGCAGGGCTTTACTGTGCGTGGCTTCTTGCAAAGCATGGCTACCAGCCGCTTGTGATCGAACGCGGGCAAGAGGTCACAAAGCGGGTCCAGGCAGTGGAACATTTCTGGAGTACTAAGGAACTAAATCCGGATTCCAATGTCCAGTTTGGGGAAGGCGGTGCAGGAACCTTCTCCGATGGTAAATTAAATACCATGGTCAAGGATGTATCCCATCGATATCGGTTTGTGCTTGACAATTTTGTTGCACATGGAGCACTGTCCGATATCCTGTATCTGAATAAGCCGCATATCGGCACGGATAAGCTGCGGGATGTTGTTGTCAACATTCGGAACGATATTGTACGAATGGGCGGCGAGGTGCGCTTTGGCACCAAATTGACCGATATTATCATAGAAAATGGTGCTTTGAAGCAGATTGAGGTAAATCATAGCGAGCGAATCCTCTGTGAGGTCTTGGTACCGGCTCTGGGGCACAGCGCAAGGGATACCTTTGCAATGCTGTTAAAACGGGGATTGATCCTATTACCGAAGGCATTTGCCGTAGGCTTTCGAATCGAGCACCGGCAGACGATGATCAGCCGTTCGCAATATGGTGGAGAGGCAGAGAGTCTGCCGCCAGCCGATTATAAGCTGACCCATCAGACACCGGCAGGGCGGGGCGTTTATTCCTTCTGTATGTGTCCTGGCGGGTATGTGGTAAATGCTTCCTCAGAGGCAGGGCATCTGGTCGTCAACGGGATGAGCAATTACGCCAGAGAAGGCGAAAATGCAAACAGCGCGATCGTTGTAACGGTAAAACCGGAGGATTTTAGTTCGGATCATCCGTTAGGCGGTATTGAGTTTCAGCGTAACATGGAGCGTATTGCCTATGAAACTGGAAGAGGACTGGTTCCGGTACAATTATTCGGTGACTTGTTACAGAATCAGGACAGTGTTACAATAGGCTCTGTCACTCCGAATATTAAGGGCGGATACCGCCTGTCGAATCTAAGGAACTGTCTGCCGGCGAATATTACGGAGGACATTATCGAAGGAATTCTTGCCTTCGATAAAAGGATAAAAGGATTTGCCGATCGGGAGGCGGTTCTCTCCGGAGTGGAGTCAAGAACCTCATCTCCAGTTCGGATTTTAAGAAATGATCAATTGGAAAGCAATATCACCGGTATCTATCCCTGCGGGGAGGGAGCTGGCTATGCAGGAGGAATTACCTCAGCTGCAATCGACGGAATAAAAGTATTCGAAGCGGTTGCTTCGAAGTTCAGTCCCGTTTATTAAGTATGAAAAATAGGAAAAGAATTTTGAATTTTTTCCTTTATAGAGTTTGTGTCTCACGCGGCATCCGCAAACTCCGGGATAAGCAAAAAGCCGCGTAGAAAGAGGATAAAGGATGCAAGCCAGGGAGGCACTAAAGAATAGAAAAAGAATTATAATTAAGATCGGCTCCTCTTCCTTAACGCATATGGAAACAGGAAGCTTAAATATGGAGAAAATGGAACGGTTGGTTCGGATTTTGACGGATCTGCATAATCAGGGGAAGGATGTTGTTCTGGTCACCTCCGGTGCGATTGCCGTAGGAAGAAAAGCATTGGGATTTCTGGAACGGCCTACCGAGCGGTCAATTAAGCAGGCATGCGCTGCGGTCGGTCAGGCGAACCTGATGATGGTATACCAAAAATTATTTGCGGAATATAGCCAGATCGCGGCACAAATACTTATGACAAAGTATACCATGATTGATGATATCAGCAGAACGAATGCGCAAAATACCTTTAATGAGCTGTTTCGCATGGGGGTTATCCCGATTGTAAATGAAAATGACACGGTATCCACGGATGAATTGGATTTTGGTGATAATGATACGTTATCTGCTATTGTAACCGCATTGGTAGGAGGGGATCTATTGATTCTTCTATCCGACATTGACGGGTTATATACGGATGATCCTCACAAAAACACGGATGCGAAGCTGATCTCCTGCGTAACGCAATTTGATGATGAATTGTGCAGTATGGCAAAATCCTCCACCAATTCCCTGGGGACCGGCGGAATGGCAACAAAGATTTCCGCGGCAAAAATCGCGACCGCTTCCGGTGCAGATATGGTAATTGCAAACGGAGGAAATGTACATAACATAAATCATATTATCGAGGGGGAAGAGGTAGGAACCTTGTTCCTGTCCCATAAGAGACCGAACTTTAATGCTCTGGATTATATTCAAACGCACTAGATCAGATTATTACTAATAATTTTACTGTTTTGTGCAAATGAAAGAAGACTATTTGTTAGAAAGGAGATTCTATGGATCAGAAACAGATTGATCGTATCAATGAATTGTATCATAAATCTAAAAAAGAAGGTTTAACGGAGGAAGAGAAGCAGGAGCAGGCAAAGCTTCGTCATGATTATATCGCTGCGGTTCGAAGTAACCTCAGAGGAACCTTAGATAAGGTATCCTTTGTTAATCCGGACGGATCCGTAACAAAACCAAAGGGCAAGAATTAAATTTTCCTTCAATTACACTGATTTTGCCGAAGCTTGAAGAAAAAAATGAGTGTCAAAAGCCGGACAGGAGGTGATGGAATGACAAAGGAACAAATCAGAAGCGATATGAAGAGGAAGCGAAGTTCTCTGTTGAAAGCAGAGCATAGAAAACGGAGCAGGTTGATTCATAAGAAATTGTTTGAAACGGAAGCATACCGCCATTGCAGCAGTCTGTTAACCTACCTGTCCTTCGGAGACGAAGTAGATACCGGAGAGCTGATCATTAAGGCACTTGCAGATCATAAGAAGGTTTATGTGCCAAGAGTGGATAAGAAAGAGATGGAATTCTATGAAATTCCTAATTTGGAGGGACTTATCCTAAGTAAATTTGGAATTCCGGAACCGGAGCCGGATCAGAATCGTATCTTTCCTGCGTCGGTACAAAGCCAGCTAGAAGATTATCTAATGATCGTACCAGGGCTTGCTTTTGACTTAAGCGGTAACCGGATCGGATATGGCGGAGGTTATTATGACCGCTATCTATCCCGCTATGCAGGCACCCGGTTTATAAAAACTGCGATAGCGTTTGATTTTCAGTTAATGGATTACATACCGGCGGATGCAGCGGATGTTAAGATGGATTATATTATAACGCCAACGAGGGTGCTTCCCTTGCAGCTTGGTGAATAGATAAAAATAAATGCAATTATAAATAGATTTCTTTTAATGAAATGATATGAGCGACAAAAGCTGATTTATAAACTCAACTTCGTCAATTTGCACAATTTATATGTTAACAAGTAATATGAAACAAATTTCATTCGCAACACGTTATTCCCAAAGCACTGCATAAAACGTAGTACTTGGAAGAAGTACGTAATGGTACATAAGATCATAAAACACATGATGTACCAACGACTTCAAACAGTTGCGAATTAAAATATTGTTTCCTATTACTTACAGTCTTACCTAGATGGTGCAAATTGATGAAGACGATTGGTTAAGAAGGCTTTTGTCACTCCTATCATAAAATGATTAGGTAACGAAGAGATATAAAATAAATGGATACGAAAGGCGGGGTTCTATGAGTGATTTGATATCGATTGGACAACGTGCAAAGAAAGCATCGATCAACCTGGGTAAAATGATGCAGGAAGAGAAGAACCGGATACTTACAGCTTGTGCAAATGAGCTGATCGATCGGCAGGCAGAAATTATGGAAGCGAATGCAAAGGATGTTGTGGCTGCAGAGAAGAAAGGCGTAAAAGCCTCTTTGATTGACCGCCTTCATTTGACACCGGAGCGGCTTAAGGCTATGGCGGACGGATTACTTGAAATTACTGCCCTGCAGGATCCCATCGGCGAGGTTCTCTCCATGAAGGTTCGTCCGAATGGACTTACCATAGGGCAGAAGGTGGTGCCTCTGGGTGTCATTGGCATTATTTACGAATCGAGACCAAATGTTACCGCAGATGCCTTTGGATTGTGCTTTAAGACGGGAAACGCTGTTATTCTAAGGGGCGGCAGTGATGCGATTCATTCCAATAGGGCAATCGTAAAAGTATTAAGAAATGCGCTTTTCGAAGGCGGCTGTACTCCGGATGCCGTACAGCTGATCGAAGATACCTCAAGAGAAATTGTCGTGGACTTTATGCGTATGAACCGGTATATCGATGTTCTTATTCCGCGGGGCGGTGCCGGTTTGATAAAAACAGTTGTGGAAAATAGTACGATACCGGTAATTGAGACGGGAACCGGTAACTGCCATATTTATGTGGATGAATTTGCCGATTTTCCCATGGCGCTTGCAATTATTGAAAATGCAAAAACGCAGCGGCTTGGAGTATGCAATGCCTGTGAAAGTCTGGTCGTTCATGAGAAAATCAGCAAAGAATTTATTCCACTGTTGATGGAACGGCTTTTAGCTAAAGGGGTAGAAATTCGCGCGGATGAAAGAGCCTGCAAAATCAGCAATGCTTGTGTACCTGCAACCGAAGAGGATTATAAAACCGAGTACTTAGACCGGATCCTCTCGCTAAAAATCGTGGATAGTATTGAGGAGGCGATCACTCATATCAATTACTATAATACGAAGCATTCGGAAGCAATTATAACGAAAAGCTATGACAATGCGATGAAATTCCTGAATGAAATCGATGCTGCCGCAGTATATGTGAATGCTTCTACCCGGTTTACGGATGGGAACGAGTTCGGCTTTGGTGCGGAGATCGGAATTAGTACGCAGAAGCTTCATGCAAGAGGACCAATGGGGTTGAAAGCCCTTACGACGACTAAATATATTATATTTGGAAATGGGCAGATTCGAGAGTAACGAAAGAAAAAAAGAAGGAGGTAAGTGAATGGAGGATAAAAACGTTTATGATTTTCCATCGGGAAAAAACCTGAGGGGATATCTTAAGAAATTCAGCAAGATTGTATTACTCCTGGTTCTCATTATTCTTGCATCCATTGTTATATTTGGATCCTTTTATACAATAAAGGAGCAGGAACAGGCGGTAGTTACAACCTTTGGCAGGGCGAAGACGGTAAGTGCGGCAGGGCTTCATTTTAAGATACCTTTGATACAGCGGGTTGAGAAAGTGGATACAACGATTCACGGCTTCCCGATCGGTTATAATGAGGATACGAATGTATATGTCGACGATGAAGCAATGATGATTACGAGGGATTTTAACTTTGTTAATGTTGATTTCTATGTGGAATATAAAGTATCCGATCCGGTTAAGGCTCTGTATGCTTCCCAAAAACCGATTACCATATTAAAAAACATAGCACAGAGCAGTATTCGTATGGTGGTTGGCAGTAATGATGTGGATAGCGTAATCACGACAGGTAAGAATGAAATTCAAGCACAAATTAAGGATGCTATTCTAAAAAAGCTGGAGGAGCATGATATCGGTATCCAGCTGGTTAATATCACGATTCAAGATGCGGAACCGCCAACAGAAGCTGTTATGGAGGCTTTCAAATCCGTTGAGACTGCAAAACAGGGAAAAGATACGGCAGTGAATAATGCCAATAAGTACCGGAACGAGAAGCTCCCGCAGGCGGAGGCAGAAGTAGATCAGATTCTACAGCAAGCCGAGTCTGCAAGAACGGAAAGAATAAATGAAGCGGAGGCTGAGGTTGCCAGATTTAATGAAATGTATAAGGAATATAGCAAATATCCTCTTATTACAAAGCAGAGAATGTTTTTTGAAACAATGGAGGATGTTCTTCCTTCCCTAAAGGTTATTATTGATAGTGACGGTTCCGGCGTACAAAAGATTCTACCCCTAGAACCTTTATGGAATCAGGAGGGGAAGGCCTCCGTAAGAGAGGAGAAATAATTATGGCAAAAACAGCAAAGAAAATTTCGGGTGTATTACTTGTAATCCTATTAATTGCAGGTGTTGTCCTGCTATCCGCCTCCCTTGTTGTAACAAGAGAGGATGAGTATACCTTAATAAAACAGTTTGGTAAGATCGAGCGGACAATCTCCGAAGCGGGGCTTTCCTTTAAGACACCCTTTCTGGAAACCACGGAGACTCTGCCAAAGAAGATGATGTTCTATGATACACCGCCTTCCGATGTAATTACCATGGATAAGAAAACGATGGTGTCGGACAGCTATGTTCTATGGCGGGTTTCCGATCCGGTTGCTTTTGCGCAGACCTTGAATTCCTCCGTTACACTGGCGGAGACAAGAATTAATACTACGGTTTATAATGCTATGAAAAATGTAATCAGCAGCTTATCGCAAAATGATGTAATCAGCGGCAGGGACGGTGAACTTGACCAGGCGTTCATGGATAATATAGGGAATTCTATGGATAACTACGGGATCGAGCTGATCTCTGTCGAGACAAAGCATCTGGATCTTCCAAGCGATAATAAGGCAGCGGTATATGACCGGATGATCTCAGAACGCGCACAGATGGCGGCAACCTATACGGCGGAAGGAGAATCGGAGGCACAGAAAATAAGAAATACAACGGATAAGGAGATCGCTATCAGCATTTCGAATGCGCAGACAAAAGCTGCTAAAATTATAGCGGAAGGGGAAGCCGAATATATGCGGATTCTCTCCGATGCGTATTCGAATTCAAAGCGAAGTGATTTCTACGCCTTCATTCGTTCCCTGGAGGCAGCGAAAGCTTCCTTGACCGGAGAAGAGAAAACGTTAATTTTATCCAAGGATTCGCCGATTGCACAGATCTTTTACCAGATCGATTAGTGATATTTCTTAACATTTAATACATACCGTTATCATATTTTTAAAGTTTAGGTCATAGGATATTATGATTGAATGAAAATGCAAGGAGCCGATTATCATGATCATTGACCTGGAAGATCCGATTTTTTCTTACGATAGATTTATTATTTCTGCCAAAAGGTTATCACAAGAATATAAGGCTATTTTAAAATGTGTCACGATTGGAAAGTCCCATGACAATCGTGACATACTTTTACTAAAGCTGGGTATGGGAAAGAACTATATGGTTTGCTGCAGTGGAGTTCACGCGAGAGAGACCATCAATCCGATCGTTCTGATGCGTATTGCAGAGTTCTATGCAGATTTATATATAAATTATAAAGTGGAACGGCAGGACTTAAAAAATCAATTATTAAATTCCAAGAAGTATTTAGAAAATGAATATCAGCAGATGCTCTATCAATATTGTACCTATGAGCTGCTTCAAACCTTTACCATCCTGTTTATACCACTGTTAAATCCGGATGGATATATGATATCATTAGAAGGGTTTGATTCCGTTCGAAATGAGCAGCTAAAGAATCGGTGCCTGCAATATAAGATTTCTGCCGAGCAATGGAAATTCAATGCAAGGGGAGTGGATATCAATCGTAACTTTCCTAGTAAGCTATGGCAGAAAAAGAGTAAAAATGACAGGCCGGCAAGTGAAAATGAGACCAGAGCTCTCATGGGGGTATTTGAAAAGTATCATCCCCTGGGCTTTTTGGACTTCCATTCCCGGGGAGAATCCATTTATTATTACCGTAATACGATGTCGGATTTATATAATGAGAAGCAGTATAAAATAGCCAGCAGGTTGAAAAAACTCACAAATTACGATCTGATGCCTCCGGAGGAAGAGATTGATCTTGGCGACAGCGGAGGTAATACGGTTCATTATTTTTCAGAGCAGTTCCATAAACCGGCATTAACCATTGAAACGGTTGATGAAAATGCGGATTTTCCGCTGAACCCGAAATACCGGGGTTCTGTATTTGATGATTTGAAGCTTGTGATACTGGAATTTGGAAGCATCATAATTTGATTTACAATGTGTTTAGAGATTACTTAAGTTTTTTCTTGCTTTGTGCAGATTGATGAAGACGATTTGTTAGGAAGGCTTTTGTTACTCATATCATAATATAAATTGGCTGAATAGTCTCACAAAAGAACTGCGAATCCAAAGCCTTGCTTAAATGCAAGGCTCGAGAAGAATAGTAAAAGAACAACTATTCTTCGAAACTTATGCCCAAAAAACGTGGGCGTTTAGCATGAATAGAAATGAGGAAAACCATGGATAAAAGGACTACGAATATAAATGAACTTGAGACAATAAAGCAGCAAAAAATTATAGAAGAGCTAAAAGAATTATATAAGGCGGAAGAGGAAAGAAAAGGAAAGAAGAAAACATATCATATCGTCACTTTTGGATGTCAGATGAACAGCAGAGATTCGGAGAAAATATCCGGTATCCTAAAACAGATCGGATATGTGGAAACGGATACGGAGGAAGCAGATTTTGTGCTCTATAATACCTGTACGGTCAGAGAAAATGCCAATAATAAGGTGTATGGACATCTTGGATTTGCAAAAAAATTAAAGGAAAAGAATCCGGATATGCTGATTGCTCTATGCGGCTGTATGATGCAGGAGCCCGAAGCAGTGGAAAATATTAAGAAAAGGTATCGGTTTGTGGATATCATTTTTGGTACCCATAATATTTTCAAGCTGGCGGAATTACTTCAGACCAGGTTGCTGTCGAACCGTATGGTAATTGATCTCTGGAAAGATACGGATATGATTGTTGAGGATCTGCCCAGTGACCGGAAGTTCAGCTTCAAAGCCGGTGTCAATATAATGTATGGCTGCAACAACTTCTGCAGCTACTGCATCGTTCCGTATGTCAGAGGAAGGGAGAGAAGCCGGAGCCCGGAGGATATTATTGCGGAGATTAAAGCGCTGGCAGCGGACGGCGTTGTGGAGATCATGCTGCTTGGTCAAAATGTGAATTCTTATGGAAAGAATCTTACAAATCCCATATCCTTTGCGCAGTTGTTAAAGGAAGTCGAGAAGATCGACGGAATTGAACGAATCCGCTTTATGACCTCCCATCCAAAGGATCTGTCACAGGAATTGATCGATGTGATGAAGGACAGTACAAAAATATGCAGGCACCTTCATCTTCCCTTACAATCCGGAAGCACTAGATTACTTAAAATAATGAATCGCCGCTATACAAAGGAGAGCTACCTGGACCTTGTGGAACGAATCCGTACCGCAATACCGGATATCTCTCTGACTACGGATATTATTGTCGGATTCCCTGGAGAGACCGAAGAGGATTTTAAAGAGACGATGGATGTAGTAAGTAAGGCTGGATATGAGAGCGCCTTTACCTTCCTTTATTCAAAAAGAACGGGCACCCCGGCTGCGGCAATGGAGAATCAGGTGGAGGAAACAGTTGCGAAGGAACGGTTTGACCGGTTGTTAAAGCTTGTGCAGGAATGCTCTGCAAAGGCTGCCGGAAGGGAGGAGCATACCATTCAGAAAGTCCTTGTTGAGGAGGTCAATACCCAGGATTCGACGCTCCTTACGGGAAGATTAAGCAATAATCTGCTGGTACATTTTAAAGGAGAAGAAAGCTTGATCGGAACGATTGCAGAGGTCTATCTTGAGGAAAGCAAGGGTTTCTACTATATGGGCAGGTTACAGGAGCAATAATGTGAATATTTATTTGGAAAGATTAGCCATAACCGAGGATGTCGTTGCTTTTTTAAATTAATTTATAAAAGTTTAGGTAATTTGTACTACAAATATGAAATAATGCGTATTTCTGGATGAATTTCTACTATATTTTGACATAATAGATAAATTATTCGTTCGTCTACTTGACATATTTATAAAAACAGTATAAAATTTATATGTTGTATATTCTTTGTACAATGAAAACTGAATAAGGAGGTGCTCCTGTGCAAGATGCTTTACAGATAGCGATTGCTATTTTTGTTACCTTCGTTATAGTAGCTTTTCTTACTTGGAAAATTGCTACCGCTTATCGCATCAAGGTTTATGAAGCGAAAGTCGGCAGTGCAGAAGAAAAAGCTAGAGATATCATAGATGAAGCATTAAAAACAGCGGAAACTAAGAAACGTGAAGCCCTACTCGAAGCCAAGGAAGAAGCTTTAAGAGCAAAGAATGATTTCGAGCGGGAGTCTAAGGAACGAAGAGCAGAACTGCTACGTTACGAGAAGCGCGTTTTGACCAAAGAAGAAACTTTGGACAAGAAAACCGACGCACTGGAAAAAAGGGAATCTCGTCTGTCTGCAAAAGAATCTGAACTGGATAAAAGAACACAGGAAATGGAAAAGTTCCAGGAAAAGCAGTTGCAGGAACTGGAAAAGATTTCAGGATTAACCTCCGAACAAGCTAAGGAATATCTTTTAAGGACTGTTGAAGAAGAAGTTAAACATGAAACCGCTATGATGGTTAAAGAAATGGAAAACAAAGCGAAGGAAGAAGCGGATAAGAAGGCAAAGGATTATGTGGTTACAGCCATCCAACGATGCGCTGCAGATCATGTTGCTGAGGCAACAATCTCTGTTGTCCAGCTTCCTAACGACGAAATGAAGGGAAGAATCATTGGTAGGGAAGGTCGCAACATTAGAACGTTAGAAACACTGACTGGTGTTGACCTGATTATTGATGATACTCCTGAAGCTGTTATTCTATCAGCATTTGATCCAATTCGAAGAGAAATTGCAAGAATTGCTCTTGAAAAATTGATTATTGATGGTAGAATTCATCCTGCCCGAATCGAAGAAATGGTAGAAAAGGCACAAAAAGAAGTAGAAATTCAGATTAAGGAAGCAGGAGAAGCTGCCACTTTAGAGGTAGGCGTTCATGGGATTCATCCGGAACTGGTTAAGCTTCTGGGCAAGATGAAGTTTAGGACAAGCTATGGCCAGAATGCATTAAAGCATTCCATTGAAGTTGCTATTTTATCCGGATTATTAGCCGGAGAAATCGGAGTTGATGTAAGACTGGCAAAGCGTGCTGGATTATTACATGATATCGGTAAATCGATCGATCATGAAATGGAAGGCACACATGTGCAGATCGGCGTTGACTTGTGTAGAAAATACAAGGAGCCGGCAATTGTAATTAATGCAGTAGAGGCACATCATGGTGATGTAGAATTCCAATCACTCATTGCATGCATTGTTCAGGCTGCGGATACCATTTCTGCAGCAAGACCAGGCGCAAGACGTGAGACATTGGAGACTTATACCAATCGACTGAAACAACTTGAAGATATTACCAATAGTTTTAAGGGGGTTGACAAGTCATATGCAATCCAGGCAGGTAGAGAAGTTCGGGTTATGGTTGTACCGGAGCAGATCAGTGATGCCGATATGTTATTACTTGCGCGTGACTTATCAAAGAAAATTGAAGATGAATTAGAATATCCAGGACAGATTAAGGTTAATGTAATTAGAGAATCACGAGTAACGGATTATGCAAAATAAGAATTAGAAAATAAAAACCTTGTAAATGAAAAAACATTTGCAAGGTTTTTTTGTACCCATAAAATGGCTTATTGCATGGAAAATGCACAAAATGCACAATAATTCCGCCGTATACAGACATGTGGCTATGATGGAAAATACTTTTTTCGCATTTTTTGATCTTTTTGTTGCATTATTAAAAATTATATATTACAATGAACAATATATTTTTAACAGGGTCAATAAATCAACAAACAAAGGATGGTCTATGTAATAAAGAAAAAATGATGATGATTTTTTATATTCATAAGATGCATCAAACAAGGAAAGATAATTGTAAAAAATAAGGACGGTGTATTATGGCATTAACATTATCAAAAAAAGCACAAGCAGTTAAGCCATCTTCAACTTTATCAATTACTGCTAAAGCGAAAGAGTTAAGAGAAAAGGGTATCGACGTGGTTGGTTTTGGAGCCGGAGAACCGGATTTTAATACTCCAGATAATATCTGTGAAGCAGCAATACGAGCAATTCAGAATGGCTTTACCAAATATACCCCTGCCTCCGGAACATTGGAGCTAAAGAAAGCTGTTTGTGATAAATTTGAAAAGTTTAACGGCATTTCGTATCAGCCCGACCAAATTGTAATTAGTAATGGTGGGAAGCATTCTTTAACGAATATATTTCAAGCGATTTTAAATCCCGGGGATGAGGTAATTATACCGGCTCCTTATTGGCTGAGCTATCCTGAGATTGTAAAATTAGCCGATGGTGTACCGGTATTTATACGTGCCGAAAAGGAGCAGAATTACAAGGTTACCGCAGAACAAATCGATGCTGCCTGTACGGGAAAGACAAAAGCCTTTATCCTTAATTCACCGAACAACCCGTCCGGTATGATCTATACCAGGGAGGAGCTGGAAGCGATTGCGAAGGTGGCGGTAAAGAGAGATATCTATGTGGTGTCCGATGAGATCTACGAGAATTTGGTCTATGATAAGGAGAAGCAGGTTAGTATCGCCTCTTTAAACGATGAGATCTATAGGCGGACCATTACCTGCAGCGGACTTGCAAAAAGTTATTCTATGACAGGCTGGAGAATTGGTTATACCGGATCCTCAAAAGAAATAGCGAAGGTCATGGGGAGTGTGCAGAGTCATCAGACATCGAATCCAAACTCCATCGCGCAGAAAGCGGCTTATGAGGCATTGACTGGCTCACAGGATTCGGTTTGTGCTATGAATCAGGAGTTTAACAATCGAAGGGATTATATGTATGAAAGAGTATCCGAGATAAAATACATCTCTGCATTGAAGCCGCAGGGAGCTTTCTATCTCTTTGTAGATATCAGCGAGATTTTAGACAAAGAATATAAGGGAGCGAAGGTTGGAGATGTCACCAATCTGGCAAAGCTTCTAATTGAGGAATACAATGTTGCAGTGATCCCTTGCGTGGATTTTGGATTTTGTGATCATATCCGATTATCCTATGCAATATCGATGGATCAAATCAAGAAAGGGCTGGATCGGATCGAAGATTTCACAAATAAGCTAGTATAATCGGGATGGGTAGTGTATTTTAACAGGAACAGGAATACATTACCCTTTTTCTCTGTATTCGTTTACCAATTCCGTGTTATATGGTAGAATAGAATCGTATGGATAGTTACTATTCTTTTCCTTGGAGGAAATAGTCCCGCAAAAGACGGTGAACCTAAAGTCTCGCAAAAGAGGCTATTCATCAGGATCTATGCCCAAAAACATGGGCGTTATTTTAAAGAAAGGCATGATTATAATGGCATTATTCGGATTTATCGGTGTTGGTAATATGGGCGGTCCGTTACTAAAATCCGCAGTCAGCACCTTTGGGAAAGAGGAAGTTGTTTTTACAAGCGCTACAATAGAGCATAAGCAAGTGGTTGCGAAGGAGCTTGGCATACCATTTGCAGAAGATAACAGAGCGGTTGCGGGAAAATGTAAGTATCTGGTCCTTGCAGTCAAACCACAGACCTACCCGGCTGTCTTGGAGGAAATTAAAGATGTGGTGACGAACGGACAGATTATTATATCATTGGCGGTAGGCGTTACGATTGCTACGATCAAGGAACGTCTAGCTAAAGAGGTAAAGGTGGTAAGAGCAATGCCCAATACACCGGCTCTTGTGTCACAGGGAATGACCGGAATCAGTTTTTCCGAGGATTCCTTTTCTTTGGAGGAAAGAGAAATAATCGATCGTTTCTTTTCGTCCTTTGGAAAGTATGAGGTATTTAAGGAAGAGCTTATGAATGCGGTGTCCGCGGCGAGCGGAAGTTCTCCAGCCTATGCCTATATGTTTATTGAGGCTTTAGCGGATAGTGTGGTAAGCTATGGTATTCCCAGGGAGAAAGCTTATACCTTGGCGGCGCAGACACTTTTTGGAGCAGCGGCAATGGTACTTAAAACCGGGGAACATCCTGGTATGCTAAAGGATAATGTATGCTCACCGGGAGGCACCACGATCGCAGCCGTTAAGGCACTTGAGGAGCATGGTTTTCGAAATGCGATTATGAAAGCGACCGATGCCTGCATGAGAAAAGCAGAGGAAATGAGTAAAAAGTAATTGCATTAAAAATTGCACAGAAATGAGGTACGAAATGCATTGTTTCAAACGAATTAAGAGAGAGCTTGCAAGCAAAGGAAGTATTATTGACTTTTACAAGGATACCATGGAAATCAATGGAGAAAAACAGGTTTCCTTTGATTTTATAAATCATAAAGGAGCATCGGCAATGATCCCGGTTGATGGGGACGGAAAAATATTGATGGTTCGTCAATACCGGCCGGCGATCGATCAGGAGACTCTTGAGATACCGGCAGGCGGTTTAAATCCAGGAGAGGATAATAAGACCTGTGCGGTCCGGGAATGTGAGGAAGAAACCGGGTACAAGCCCGGAGAAACCCATCATTTGATTGACGTTTACACAACCGTTGCCTTCTGTAATGAACGGATCGGAATCTATTATACGAAGGAATTAACGCCTACCAGTCAAAATCTGGACGATGATGAGTACGTGATGATCGAACGGTATTCTCTGGAGGAATTGGTGCAAATGATACTGGAAGGCAAGATTACGGATGCAAAAACGGTTGCCGGTATCCTTGCCTATCAGACAAAGATGGGACAATAGTGAAGATGCTTGTTCTATTTCCGCTTTCTTTTCCATATTTATGATATATAGAAAATAAGACGGAGTAGACAAAATGCATCGAATCAAATTTCAATTCCAACGGCTGAATGTATTACAGGGTGCTCTTATCCTGTTAATCTGCGGTTTGTTCTTCGGAGTGCTTTGTGCGAATGTTTTCAGAAGCTCCTTTGAAACGCAGCTTAGGAATTATCAAATAACTATATTTACCGATATCTATCACAATGATGTGGACTATCCGGGACTCTTCTGGTATATTTTGGCAAGAAACATGAAAGCCTTTCTGCTGTTCTGGCTACTTAGTATTACCATTTTAGGAGTTCCCTATATGGCTTTGAAGGTCGGCATCTTTGGATTTTATACCGGATTTTTTATTTCCGCAGTAACCATGCAATATGGTCTGAAAGGACTGCTTCTTATTCTGGTATATAAATTTCCGCACGGCCTTATCTATCTTCCAATTGCGATCATCAGTCTCTTTAAAGGGTATGAGCTGTGTAGGAAAATCTATCATGATAATCGAAGCCATCTGATTGGATTATTTCGCATTATTAAACCTTACTTATTCCTAATCTTACTACTGGCATTAGCTTTACTGGGTGGGAGCTTCTTAGAGGCCTATGCAGGATCCTTTCTGCTGAAAAAGGTTATATATTTATTTATATAAATAAGAAAAGGATTCTTATGAGATTTTGTTGGTTATTCAAAAGAGGAGGTAGGAAATGGAACGCAGCATCTATGAATTTGTTACATATCTTCGGGAGGTGAAGGAAGCCTCGCCGAATACAATTCAGGCTTATCAAAATGATTTAAAAAAACTGCAGTTATACTTAGAAAAACAGGATATTACCACAGTTACGAAAATTAGTGAGACAGGCTTAAATTCATATGTACTAAACTTAGAAAAGGAAGGTTTTTCCCCGGCGTCTGTTTCAAGAAATATATCCTCTATCAAAGCCTTCTTTCTCTATTTGATTAAGCAGGGGAAGATTCATAAGGATCCTTCCGAGCGGTTGAAGCCGCCGAAGGTAAGAAGGATAGCACCGGAAATAATGGATGTTGATGAGATGGAGCTGCTTTTACGTCAGCCGGATCGAAAGACTCCAAAGGGAATTCGGGACAGAGCCATGCTGGAACTGCTATATGCCACCGGTATTAAGGTGACCGAGCTGATTACTCTAAAGCTTTCCGACATCAATCTGAAAATGAAGTATATAACCTGTGAAGGGAAAAATGAGCGTAACATACCCTTTGGAAGACCCGCAAAGGAAGCGCTCGAAGGGTATCTGGCGATTCGTCAGGAGGCTTTTAATAAGCAGGACTGTGATATCCTTTTTCTTAATACCTTGGGGGAGCAGTTAAGCCGCCAGGGCTTCTGGAAGATTATTAAGGGATATGCGGAAGCGGCAGGAATAGAGGGGGTTAACCCGAACCGGATCCGGCAGACCTTTGCGATACACCTGTTAGATAATGGGGCAGATTTGGAGAGCGTCAGAGAATTTCTTGGACATAATGATATTATGTCAACACAGCAATACTTGGCAAAGAATCATAAGAACAGCAGAGAGGTATATCAGAAGACGCATCCAAGAGCATAGTGTGAATAGTCCCACAAAAAACTGCGAGCAAAAAGTCTCTTTTAATACGAGAGCCTTTGGAAGAATAGCTGCTTTTGCAATTCTTCAGGATTTGGACACAAAAAACATGGGAAGCGAATTAATTTGCTTTGCAAATACCACGCCTGTGGCACAAAGTTTGCAGGTGGTCAAGAAAGGGCATGGTTATTAAACGGATTTACAAGGGGCTGTCACCTTCCTTTATACACCGATTTGAAAGAACATAACCTGTCTTTTCAACAGTGCATAATAGGAGGATGACAACCCCTTTGTGATGCCGTTAACTTAAAATGCAGTCACTCCACAGAGCAGCGGAGTGATATTTTATATATGATCGGCGATCGTGTAGATCAATTTCTCAGATTCCTCCCAATCAAGACAGGGATCGGTAATGGATTTGCCATAGACATGTCCATTGACCTTTTGATTTCCACCCTCGATATAGCTTTCAATCATAACCCCTTTCACATATTGCGCGATCTCTGAAGAAATCTTGCGGCTATGAAGCACTTCCTTAACAATTCTGGGCTGTTCCTTGTAGTCCTTGTTCGAGTTGGCATGATTTGCATCCACAATGATGGCATGATTTTGTAAATTACGCTCCTGATACATATTGACCAGCCGGATCAGATCCTCATAGTGGTAGTTTGAGATGGACTGACCATGCTTATTAATGGCTCCTCTTAAAACCGTATGTGCAAGGGGGTTACCGGAAGTAACCACTTCCCATTTGCGATAGAGGAAGGTATGGCTCGCCTGGGCAGCAACAACGGAATTAAGCATAACGGAGAAATCACCGCTGGTAGGATTCTTCATTCCGGCAGGTACATCCATCCCGCTGATGGTAAGACGGTGCTGCTGATCCTCAACCGATCGTGCTCCAACAGCTACATAGGATAGAACATCCTCTATATAGGGCCAGTTCTCCGGATACAGCATCTCATCCGCAGCGGTTAACCCGGTCTCCGCAATGGCACGAAGATGCATTCTTCTCATGGCTTTTAAGCCTTCCTGTAAATCCGGTTCCTTCTCCGGATCCGGCTGATGCACAATTCCTTTATAGCCCTCCCCCGTTGTTCTTGGCTTGTTTGTATATATTCTTGGTATCAGAATTAATTTGTCCTGAACCTTATCCTGAACTTTCGCCAGACGGGAGATATAATCACACACGGAATCTTCATTATCTGCGGAGCATGGTCCGATAATAACTAAAAATCGATCCGATGCACCGGTTATTACATCTTTGATCTGCTGGTCTCTTTCTTTTTTTCGAAGTACATCTTTTGCCGAAAGAGGATATGCTTTCACCAGTTCTTCCGGTGAGATCACTTCTTGAATAAATCTAAAACTCATTTTTGTCATCTCCCTATTTGTTGTTGCTATATTCTAACGTTTTTTTGCGCTAGCGTCAATCCATTCTTTCTTTTTTGGATACAACTCCGAACAATTTTTCAAGATAACCAGTCTTTTTGAGAAATTTCCTCGATATTAATTCAGATTGCTCGGATCAAATTATTACAATATTTTCAATATTACTAGTGCTTCTAATTAAATTCTACTTATGTAAATAAATGTATAAATCATTTCCGACATTTCCGATAATTCTATAAGTGGTTTTTATTTTCGCAGGATGAAATGCCGATAGTTATACAAGTTTTTATGACTGTATCATAAAATGATAGTAAGATAGCGATGTGAATCAACGATTAGGCAGAAAACAGCACAGCAATGGAAGCAGAATGCATGTGACAGAAAATGAACAAGCTGGAATGCAGATATTGTATAGAGTCATGGAATTTATATAGCAGACGGCAGGAAAACAATGGATTGCAGAAATAGAGAAGGAGGCGAGAAAAGTGAATAGCTCCCCAGGTAAGAAAAGGTGCGGGTGCGGTACCTGCAGCGTCATCAAAATAATCATTATTTTAGTGATTACACTTGTTGTCCTTTCTGCCTTTATTCAAAACACCTCCGTGTTCTTTCGTAAGCGGATACTATTACCGTTCACAATGCATCTAAGCAAGCAGGATATTGTATTACGAAAGGGAGAAGAGGACCGGCTATACATGAATGCAATTAACAAAAGGGTTTCTTATAGCACCACTAATTTTCGTGTAGTAGGTGTGAATTTTAACGGAAGGATATTTGCTTACCGGACTGGGAAATCTTTTATTATAGCAAACGTGGAGGGAAAAAAGTATAAATGCAGAGTCCGTGTCATTGATCTTAATAAGGATAAGGTAACGCTATCGGTCGGTAAGAGCTTTCAATTAAAAGTACGTGGTCCGGCTTTCTTTCCAAAGTGGAAAAGCAGCAATCCAAAAGTTGCTTCCGTGTCGATCTTCGGAAAAGTAAAGGCAAGAGGCCGGGGGAGAACCGTGGTAAGTGCAAAGTGGAAGGGGAAGGAACTAAAATGTGTGGTTGTGGTAAGATAAACTCTATTTTGCAGACAAATTTATGCGGGGATTGGTCTAAAATGGTATAGCTCGGATTAAAATATTAATAATAGATTATTCTGGAGTGAATATGAAAAAAATATATTCTATCTTAATCTTAGGTCCCCTAATTCTTTCTTTATTGGCCCCAATCGCAATGCCGGCGGGAATAAGGAATACATCTCCTGATGTTGAGGATGAAGTGATTCCGGTAACGGCAAGTACGGATACACAGCTGGATCTGTTGTCTCCATCGGTAGTTCTTATGGAGGGGTCAACCGGTGTCATTATCTATGAAAAAAATAAGGATGAGAAATTACGCCCGGCAAGTATCACCAAGGTTATGACGCTTTTGCTGATTTTTGAAGCATTGGATGCTGGTCAGATCCACCTGACGGATGAGGTGACCGTGAGTGAACATGCTGCTTCTATGGGCGGCTCTCAGGTTTTTTTGGAACCTTATGAGGTACAAAATGTAGACACAATGATCAAATGCATCAGTATTGCCAGTGCCAATGATGCCTCCACTGCTATGGCGGAGTTTATTGCCGGTTCGGAAGAAGAGTTTGTGGCACGTATGAATCAAAAAGCAAAGGATTTAGGAATGGTTAATACGAATTTTGTAAATTGCTGTGGATTGGATGTCGATAACCATTATTCCTCTGCCTATGATGTGGCGCTGATGTCTAGGGAATTGATTACAAAGCACCCTGAGATCAGTAAATACGCAACAACTTGGATGGATACGATCATACATACTACCCGGAAAGGGCAATCGGAATTTGGCTTGAACAATACAAATAAGCTGGTACGTTTCTACGAAGGAGCAACGGGATTAAAGACCGGTTCCACCGGGCTTGCAAAATATTGTCTCTCCGCAACGGCAAGAAAAAAGGATATGGATCTGATCGCAGTTATCATGGCCGCTCCGGATACCAAGACCCGCTTTTCGGAAGCTGCAAAACTACTAAATTACGGATTTGCAAATTATAGTATCTACCGCGATGATAATAGTGATACGCCGATTGCACCGGTAAAGGTAGTGAAGGGTGTGGCGGATCAAGTACAAGGCAAAGCATCCGATTCCTTCTCCTATTTGTGCGCCAAGGGAAGAACGCAGGATAATATCCGTAAGGAGGTCGTAATGCAGGAGGACATTCCCGCACCGGTAGCCGCAAAGGACAAAATCGGTGAGATTATTTACTACTATGAAAATGAAAAAATAGGAACCGTGGATATTCTTGCAATCGAAGCGGTTAATAAGGCAGGATTTAAGGATTGCTTTGCAAAAGTATTAGCCCGCTATTTTCTGGCACAATAAAATATTAATGCAGCTTTGAGGTCGACAATCCGAAGCATGATACCGCTGGAATTACACAAGTATACATATAGAATATAGCAGCAAAAATAGAAGCAGGGATACCTACAATTGTATCGTAAGGGTCCCTGCTTATGTTCTTGATAGGCGGATGAATTTTCTTAATTTTTCCGGCTTTTTTTGGATAACTTTTCATTACGAATGTTGACACTTACCGGGCAAACTAGTATAGTATAATGGTATTACTGATGTTACGAGGAGCATTCGAAATCGAAGGTATACAGGGTAATTGCAAAGCACTCTTTTAAATTAATTATGTATTCAAAAGATGCATTCACACTAACGCCCATGCTTTTTGGGAATAAATCCTGAAGAACAGCTGCTTTTGCTATTCTTCCAAAGACTTGCAGTTCTTTTACGAGACTATTCACAATAGCTACGAAATCGAAGTTCGCAATTATCTACATAGAGAGAATATCCGGAAAGGAGAGCATATGTACTTTATTGCAATTGCAGTCGGGCTAATCATGCTCTTAATTTTATGGTCACGAATAGAATTAAATATTCTTACGACGACCGAATATAAAATAACATCAGAGAAGCTGGGAGACGAATTTTCCAATATTACATTTGTAGTTCTTTCTGATCTTCATAATCATTCCATAGGAAAAGATAATCAGAAGCTGGTTGTTAAAATAGATTCTATTCATCCAAATTTTATTCTAATTGCCGGAGATATGGTAACGAAGAAGCAATTCTGTATTCCGGGCAATGCTTTTACCCTATTGAAAACTTTAGCGAAAAAATATAAAATTTATTATGCATACGGGAATCACGAACAGTATTTTGAGCAGCTTATGGATGGTATGCATAATTGGAATGGGAAGGACTCTGAACAAATAAAGCGGCTGAACCTATATTCTACATGGGTAGAATATTTAAAACGATTACAGAAGCTGGGCATTGTTTTTCTGGATAACCGGGGAGTTGCCCTAACAGGAAATGATTCGATTTTTCTCAGCGGTATATCCTTGGATAAGAGATTCTATAGCCGGTCGTTTAACATAAAAGGTGAGGCAGACAGCGTTTCTTCCAGAAGTGAGGCGATGAAGGAGACTTCTGTCAGGGAGTATCTTCAAGTAAACATGGAGGAAAGGGATCAGGATTCCTTTCATATTTTAATTGCGCATAATCCGGCTTATTTTAAAGATTATGCAGCCCGGGGAGCGGATTTGACCCTGTCCGGTCATGTGCATGGCGGATTGGTGCGATTGCCATTTCTCGGGGGAGTGATTTCGCCGCAGGTTACCCTTTTCCCGAAATATGATGCAGGAAGATTTACGCAGGATGGAAAGGATATGATTATATCCCGGGGGCTGGGCACCCACTCGAATATGCCGAGAATATTTAATCCACCGGAGCTTGTCGTTGTTCATTTACAAAAACCTGCGAAGCATGAGAAATAGAGACAGCGGATTCCATGATATGAGCGACAAAAGCCGATCATTCCATTTTGGTATCCGTAGGTAACAATAGAAGAATTGACCTGCCATGAAAAATCATACAAACTTGGAGGAAGTATGAATAATTTACCTGTAAAGCTTGAAGTATTTGAAGGTCCTTTGGATCTATTACTTCATTTGATCGATAAGAACAAGATTAACATTTATGATATTCCGATAGCGGACATTACAGAACAGTATTTGGAATACATCAATGCGATGGAAACAAAGAACCTGGAAATCATGAGCGAGTTCTTAGTCATGGCAGCTACATTAATTAATATTAAGTCCAAGATGCTACTTCCTGCTCCGGAAGCGGAAGAAGAGGAAGAATCGGATCCAAGGCAGGAGCTTGTGGAGCGTTTGCTGGAGTATAAAATGTTCAAATACATTTCTGTGGAATTAAAGGATAAGGAGCTGGATGCTTCCAGGAGCCTGTATAAACTGCCGACTATACCGAAGGAGATTGCGGAATATAAAGAGGAAATCAATGTAGAAGAAATCCTGTCGGATCTAACTCTGGCAAAGCTGCAAGAAATCTATAAATCGATTATTAAGAAGCAGGTTGATAAAATTGACCCGATCCGAAGCAAATTTGGTAAGATCGAAAGAGAAGAAATCAATCTTTCAGAAAAGCTGTACCAGATTCAGAAATTTGGTTTAAAACATAGAACCTTTTCGTTTCGTAACTTACTGGAAGCACAGGACAGCAGAATGGAGGTTGTCGTAACCTTTCTTGGAATTCTTGAGCTGATCAAAATGGGCAGAATTCGTATCCAGCAGGAATATCTATTTGATGATATTAAGATCAAGTATCTGGCGGATGATATCATACAGATGGAGGAGGAAAACTTTTAATGGAGATTAATCAAGTGGAAGCACAAATTGAAGCGATACTATTTACCTTGGGAGAAGCAGTAGAGTTGCCCCGTATCGCTGCAGCCTTAGATCATGATGAAGAAACCACAAGAAAAATAATACATAATATGATGGATAAGTACGAAAGCGAAGATCATGGGATTCATATTATCGAATTGGAAGGATCCTTTCAATTATGTACCAAGCCATCCCTTTATGAATCAATTATAAAAATTGCCCATGTTCCAAAGAAGCATGTGCTTACTGATGTTCTACTGGAGACATTGTCCATTATTGCTTATAAGCAGCCGATCACAAAGATGCAGATTGAAGCAGTCCGCGGTGTGAAATCAGATCATGCAGTGAACAAATTGATTGAATATAATCTGGTTTGTGAAATGGGGCGTCTGGATGCTCCGGGAAGACCGATTCTTTTCGGAACCACGGAGGAATTCCTTCGAAACTTTGGATTAAACTCATTGGATTCCCTTCCGGTACTAAATCAAGAGAAAAAAGAGGAGTTTAAACTGGAAGCCGAGGAAGAGGCGCAACTGACTCTGGATATATGATTAGAGTGTCAAAACCGGTAGCCGGATAAGAATTGTACATTTTATGAATATTCTTTGAATTTTACAATAAATTTAAAGTAAGAAAACATCAGGTAGGTCCAATGAAAAAGAAAAATATCAGAATGATTCCATGGCTTTTGGTTCTGCTTTTATTAACCATGGTTCATTTTTATTGTCTCAAGGAAAGCTATGATGCCATATTAAATTCCTCCGGGATGATCGTAGATGATTTTAATGAAAAGTTGGATTCAGAAAATAAACAGGCGCGGGAAAATCAGCAAAAGTATGAAGAGCTATTGCAGGAGGAAGGGCTGGGCTGGACGAGAGAGAATCAGGAGAAGCCGCCGGAGGCACCAAGGACATCCGGTAAAGATTTGAAGCTGCATGCGCTGTCTTCCCTGTTAATGGATGGAACGAATAACCGGATACTGTATGAAGAGAACGGTTATGACCGGAAGGCAATGGCAAGTACGACCAAGATTATGACCTGTATCGTTACTCTGGAAAATTCCAAGCTGGACGAAGTTGTAACGGTTTCGTCCTATGCAGCAGGCATGCCGGATGTACAGTTAAATATAAAGCCAGGGGAACAATATTATCTGAGGGATTTATTATATTCTCTCATGTTGGAAAGTCATAACGATGCTGCCGTTGCGATTGCGGAGCATGTCGGAGGAACGGTAGAAGGCTTTGCCACAATGATGAATGATAAAGCAAGAGAGCTTGGCTGTGAGGATACTAATTTTGTTACACCAAACGGGCTGGATGCCGAGGGGCATTATACTACCGCGAGGGATCTGGCAGTTATCGCCAGTTATGCGATTAAAAATGAAAAATTTCTTGAGATCACCAATACTCCTTCGCATTCCTTCGAAGAGATTACCGGAAAAAGGAACTTTCATGTATCGAACAAGAACCGCTTTCTATATTTGATGGATGGCGCTATCGGTGTAAAAACAGGGTTTACGAATCAAGCTGGGTATTGCTTTGTCGGTGCAATAAAAAAACCGGATCGGATACTCATATCCGTTGTTCTCGGCTGCGGCTGGCCGCCCAACAAAAGTCTAAAATGGAGCGATACGAAAGAGCTTATGAATTATGGACTCGAGAGTTACAGCGTGAAGCAGATCTTTCGCCCGATGAAACTGGATCCTCTTGTGGTAAAAGACGGGCAGGAGCGATGGGAGTATTTAACCCTGGAAGGGGATATGCCAGTACTTATGCGGGAGGATGAGTTGGTGGATATTGCATATGATATTCCAAGCTATCTGCAGGCACCAGTACATAAAGGGGAAATCGTCGGCTATGCAAAGTACTATATTGATGGTAAATTATTTGAGAAATTGCCGATCTATAATACAACTGAGATTGCAAAGATTGATTTTCACTTCTGCATTCAAAAGCTGTTCGAGATGTGGAGTCTGCAATATTAGTTATACGAATTGACTTCATCAATTTGCACAATTTATGTATGGCTAAGTAATAGAAAACATATTTCATTCGCAACCCGTTGTCTCACAATGCACTGCATAAAACGCAGTACTTAGATTGAAGTACGTAATGGTATATAAGGCCACAAAATACGTGGATCTAAGTACCAACGACTTTAAACAGTTGCTTATTTAAATATTGTTTTCTTTTAATTAAATAGTTCCTTGCTTTGTGCAAATTGAAATTTGTGAATGAAATATGACGAATAAAGAGATACAAATAGAACTATTATGAAAAATATAGCAGCATTATTAAAAAATTCTAAAAAATACTGAAACTTTTTCCATGTCTTAATCGTTTCTATATATAGAAGCAATTATGTACAGAAAAAGGGTGGAAAGTATGAAGAGAGTGATTCAGAGGTACCGTTTTAGTAAATACAACAGATTTACCAATGGTTTACTATTTGCTGTTATATCAATGACTGCTTTATTTTTATGTATATCCGATATTTATAATAAAGCGGTAACCGGATTTGAAATTATGTTTCCCTTTATGATCGCATTAATCAGCATGTTCCTTGGATTTCTATCAATGTTTCATAGTAATGGTAGAGCCGAAGGAAGTATATAGATAAGGGTAAATCGTGATAAAGCCAAGGCGAATTCGTCAGTCAAAGATGGACTGTCACAAAACTACATATGGTAAGCGTAAGGCAGACTTCAATACCGTGATATAAGGTATCGGAGTCTGCTTTTTTATCGTATAGTAAATTGCGTTCTATACGATAAAAAACGCTCCGCTAAGGATGCGCACTCGCTCGTAAGGTATTTATCTGCCTGAGGCAGAACGCGCTCGGCCGAGAGTTTGCATTGGCAAACTCTTTGTTAAGCGTTTCACAATGCCTGTGATAGAAATTAGCAAGCGGCGGTGTGGAAAATAATCATATATTTTATAATATATACCAATTTATTCTGCTAATTAGCTAAATAACTTGAAAATCCAAGAAAAATTTGTTAAAATAGTTCTGTTCTAACATAATGCGACACGATAAAAGTGAATAACTAACCAAAGAAGGTGGGGGTCTCTATGGAAAAAGACTTAAAAATACGACCAGTATTTGAAAAACTAAAATCAAATGAATCTAATATCATCAAAAAACCCGAGTACTCTTTTCAACCGGAAAGTAAAACACTCATGGGTAAAATACTTGGCAGTATACGGTATAAACTATTGATTTCCTTTTTTCTGCCAATTATTTTTATTGTTATTTTAGGCTTGGCAGCCTATAGTAGTGCTTCGAAGGCAATCGTATCAACGTTTAAGGATTCCATGATTAATGTAATCAATTCAACCGGTAATTACTACGGGGTAATTATGCAGACGATTGAAGATAAAGCAACACAGCTTTCTGTTGATACCAATGTATTGAACTACTATAGCAAAATGTATAAGGATGAAATTGTAGACGAAGCGGATGTATTTAAAAAAATCAAGAATATCGTCTCCAATATGGCATTATCCGATAAATACATAGAAAATATCGCGATATTTACGGATTATGGCCAGCCAGTCAGCTCCTATGGAAGTTTCACGGATAAGAATCCTTTTGAAACCTTTAAAACCACAGAAGAATCTGACTGTATTATGAACAGCTCGAATAATATGGTATGGACAGGATACCACAATTACATGGATGAACAGCTTGGAATTAACCCGGACAGCTATGCCATTTCCGTATCAAAAAAATATTTGAATAAATCGGCAAGCCATATTGGCTATATCCAGATGGATATTAACCAGAATATGGTTTCAGAAACCCTTCGCTCTCTTGAGCTTCCGGAAGGCAGTGTGGTAGCCTTTATTTCTCCGGATGGAAGAGAGATAACCGGAGAAGGGGTTACGGAAGAAGCTCTGTTTGTAGATAAAACATTTTATGAATATGCAAAATCAGGCGAAGAGAAGAACAATAATAAAACGGTGGATTTCAAGGGCAAGAATTATATGTTTATTTATTCGAAAATTGGGGAAACCGGAGCCATGGTCGGAGCTTTGGTTCCATCAGCAGCGTTGACCAATAAAGCAAATTCGATTAAGCTGATGACGGTAGCAATTGTCATTATAGCATCACTGATTGCAGGATTTATCGGTGTTACGGTTTCTTCCGGCATGGATAAAGCAATGAAGAGCTTTAACATCACCCTGGCGAAAGCAGCAGACGGGGATTTGACTGCTACGATTCATACGAACCGGAAGGATGAGTTTAAAATATTATCCGACAGTATCAACGGTATGATCGGCAATATGAAGAATCTCATAACAAAGTCAGCCAATGTCGGAACTACTGTTATTCGTTCATCGAAGTATGTGACGCAAAATTCGGAATTGCTGCTCGTCGCGTCCAAGGATATTTCCACCGCAATCAGTGAAATTCAGGAGGGTATCACACAGCAGGCATTGGATGCGGAGAAATGCTTACGGCAAACGGATGAGCTTGCCAATCAGATCAATCTCGTACAGGAGCATTCCAAATCGATTGCACAGATCGCATCGAATACCAAGCAGGTAGTTGGCAATGGTATCGGGGAAGTAGATCAGCTCAACAGCGCAACAAAGGCAAATATTGATATAACCAATCGAACCATTAAAGATATTGAGGAACTGGAAGCAGAATCCAAAGAAATTACGGAGATTATTTCAGTGATCAATGATATTGCAGCACAGACAAACCTCTTATCCTTAAATGCCTCCATTGAAGCGGCAAGAGCAGGAGAGGCAGGCAGAGGATTTTCAGTTGTTGCAGAAGAGATCCGTAAGTTATCCGAAAAATCGGTTGGAGCCGCATCGGAAATTGAAGGCATTATAACGCATATTACGAAGAAGACAAAGAACACGGTGGAAACCGTTAAGCAGACGGAGACAATTTCAAAGACCACAGAAGCAAGACTGCAGGAAGTTGTTAAATTATTCAATAACATCAATATTCATGTAGATGACTTAGCGGATAAGATGGATCGGATCGTCGATATAATCACTGATATCAATAAAGCAAAGAATGATACGCTAAATGCAATTGAAAGCATTTCTGCGGTTGCAGAAGAAACTTCTGCAGCTTCAGAAGAAGTGGATGCTACGGCACAGCAGCAGCTGGAGTCAGTAACCAAGCTAAATGCAGCAGCGCAGACATTAAGGAATGAGACCGCAGAATTGGCAGCTTCAATCAAATTATTTAAGGTTGATTAGGAAAATATAAAAATTTCTATTGAATCGACGTTTGATGAGCTATTCTGTGTGAAGAAAGGCATATCGGTTATGGTAGATATTTTATCATAACCGATTTTTTCTATGTCCCGAACCGAACGGGCTGCTGTAATATAAATGCGAATGCTGCAAGAAGAAGAAAATACTTGATTATTTAGCGCGAAGCTATTATCATAGTTAATATCCGATATAAGACAAACATGATCTGAGTGTCAAAAGCCGATTTATAAGCCAACTTCATCAATTTGCACAATTTATATGTTGACAAGTAATATGAAACAAATTTCATTCGCAACCCATTGTTCTCAAAGCATTGCATAAAAACGCAATACTTGGGTTGAAGTGCGTAATGGTACATAAGACCACCAAATACGTGGTCTAAGTGTCAACGACTTCAAACAGTTGCACATTAAATATTGTTTCATATTACTCTGGTTTTCCTTAATATGTGCTAATTATAGAAGACGATTTGCTAAGAAGGTTTTTTGACTCTCGAATCGAACATTAGATGGAGGAAGATTACAATGAAGAATGAGAAAAAGAATGTTGAGAAGAAAGCGGCTGCTTTCAATCCTCAAAAGAAACGGATAATTGTCGGAGGAATCATTGCCGCTGCGGTACTTCTTATGGTTGTATTAATGTTTATTGAGAACTCACAGGGCAAAATTGTAATATCAAATAATACGGGGACCAAAATTGAATATGTGCAAGTTTATTTTGTCGGTGCAGAAGGACCGCTTCATGAGGGCTTCCGTGTAGATGATTTAGAGGT
The DNA here is from genome assembly GCA_015057615.1 of Lachnospiraceae bacterium. Classification (GTDB taxonomy): domain Bacteria; phylum Bacillota; class Clostridia; order Lachnospirales; family Lachnospiraceae; genus Mobilitalea. The sequence goes on from SVEA01000064.1 coordinate 30,651, forward strand.
TGGTAAAGCGCAGCGTTTTCCGATCGGAGAGAATAAACTTCTTGGTGCAGAGGCTAATTTAGAGGTTCGGTTTAAATTTGAAGGCTCTGAGGAAGTGTTCGTTGATTCCGGTTACTTTAATGATACTTTTCATGGCAATATCACCGTGGACTTTACTCCTTCCGAGGAAACAGACATCGTTAATCTGCATGTAAAAGCAGCCAATGGTTTATTAAAATCCAATCTTATTGATTGTAACGATGAATTTAAAATCAATATTGCAGAAGGATATGAGGTGGAATAATCGATCTCGATCTTTGGTGTTTTACAAAATGTTAGGGATAGAATAAGACACGGACACTCCATGATGCGCAAAAAACCACGCAGAAATGAGGTAAATGATGATTAAATTATATAAAAATGGTGTTTATCTGGTAAATGGCTCTGAAATTATTGAGGACCAGCCGAAAGCAGATTTGCAGATACAAGCCGAAACAGGGCTTTCTAAGGTCACCAAAGAGGATGCAAAGCAAGGGACGATCGCCTATGGAATTTTAAAGGATCATAACTGCTCGAAGGATATTCATAAACTACAGATAAAATTTGACAAATTAACTTCCCATGATATTACCTTTGTAGGAATTATACAAACAGCGAGAGCGAGCGGGCTGGAAAAATTTCCAATGCCCTATGTCCTGACGAACTGTCATAACAGCTTATGCGCTGTCGGCGGTACGATTAATGAGGATGATCATATGTTTGGACTATCCTGTGCAAAGAAATACGGCGGTATCTATGTTCCACCTCACCAGGCGGTCATTCATCAATTTGCCCGTGAGATGTTAGCTGCTGGCGGAGCAATGATCTTAGGATCCGATAGTCACACCCGTTATGGCGCTCTTGGCACCATGGCAATGGGAGAGGGCGGACCGGAGCTGGTAAAACAGCTGTTGAATCGAACCTACGACATTCTGATGCCGGAGGTTGTCGGTGTCTACCTGACCGGAGCGCCGCGCAAGGGAGTAGGCCCTCAGGATATTGCGCTGGCAATTATTAAGGCGGTATTTGCCAACGGCTATGTGAAGAATAAAGTGATGGAATTTGTCGGTGACGGTATAAAAAATCTATCCGTTGATTACCGTATCGGTATCGATGTTATGACAACGGAGACGACCTGTCTATCCTCAATCTGGCAAACGGATCAGGCAGTGAAGGAATTCTATGAGATTCATAAGAGACCGGAGGATTATAAGGAGCTGCAACCGGACCGGGTAACCTATTATGACGGTATGGTATATGTGAATCTGTCCGAAATCAAGCCGATGATTGCTATGCCGTTCCACCCAAGTAATGTATATACCATTGATGAGCTGAATGCGAATCTATATGATATTTTAGATGAGGTAGAGAAGAAAGCGTTAATCAGCCTGGATCATACGAAGGTAACCTATACCCTGAAGGACAAAGTCCGTAACGGCAGATTGTATGTAGAACAGGGAACCATTGCCGGCTGTGCCGGGGGCGGATTTGAAAATATATGCGATGCCGTTGATATACTGGATGGCAAATACATTGGTTCGGATGAATTCTCTCTGAGCATCTATCCCGCAAGCCAGCCGGTATTTATGGAGCTGGTTAATAACGGTGCGGTTGCAAAATTAATGGAGACTGGTGCAACTATCCGTACCGCCTTCTGTGGCCCCTGCTTTGGTGCTGGGGATGTTCCCGCGAATAAGGGCTTAAGTATCCGCCATACGACGAGAAACTTCCCGAACCGTGAGGGCTCCAAGATTACGAACGGGCAGATTGCATCCGTTGCCTTAATGGACGCAAGATCCATTGCTGCGACCGCTGCTAACCAAGGTTACCTAACCTCTGCGGAGGATATTGATGTTACTTTCAAAAAGCCGAGCTATTATTTTGACAGCAAGATCTACGAGAATCGGGTATACAATGGAATTGGCAAAGCGGATCCTTCTACAGAGCTTAAATTCGGTCCTGGAATTGTAGACTGGCCAGCGATGTCGAAGCTGTCGGAGGATATGATTCTAAAGGTCGTATCCGTGATCTATGATCCGGTTACGACAACGGATGAGCTGATCCCTTCCGGAGAGACTTCCTCCTACCGGTCGAATCCATTGGCATTAGCGGAGTTTACACTTTCCCGTAAAGATCCCGCGTATGTGGATCGTGCCAAGGCAATCCAAATGGCGGAGAAAGCCCGGATTGCAGGAGAGAAAATAACATCTGCCAATGAGGAACTCAGGCTGGTATACGATACCATTGCCGGGCAATTTGCTATCGACCCGGAGAAGACCCAGATCGGAAGCACCATCTATGCGGTGAAGCCAGGGGATGGCTCTGCAAGAGAGCAGGCAGCAAGTTGTCAGAAGGTGCTGGGAGGCTTTGCTAATATAGCGAAGGAATATGCGACAAAGCGGTATCGCTCCAACTTGATCAACTGGGGTATGTTGCCGTTCCTTTATAACGGAGAGCTGCCGTTTGAGAACGGTGATTATTTGTTTATCAAAGACATCAAAAAGGCAGTTGCCGATAAACATTCCGAGATCAAAGTCTATGTTGTTAATAAAGGAATGAAGGAGTTTACCCTAACTTTAGGGGATCTGACGGACGATGAAAGAAAAATCATTCTAAGCGGCTGCCTGATCAACTACTACCGGGATCGCATGTAACGTTCGATCCTGTTTGTAATCATAAAGCTAGTTTTTGAATGACTTATGACTCTTATACAAAACGATACGCTTGCTTCAAGCGAGAATACAATATTTATAAAGGCTTTCTTTGAAACGAATTGGAAACAAAAAGATTAGATGAAAAAGTAAGGGAATTTAAAAAATTCATTTATCGTTTAAAGCAAAATAAGGGTCTGTGATCTTCCTGTAATACACGGTCTGAAGGAAGGTCACGGACCTTTTGTATTGAGGAAAGATAAAATACAGCGGATCTAAATAAACAATAAAAAGCAAATATTGGCATACTTAACAATAGCATTCTTTATGATATCAGTTACAATTAGTGTATGGACCAGTATTGGTTTATTAAATTTCATACATGATTTAGGTGTCAAAAGTCGATCTATATATTAACTTCATCAATTTGCACAGTTTATACATGGATAACAGTAATAGGAAACATATTTCATTCGCAACACGCAGTTCCGCAAAGCATTGCACAAAACGCAATCCTTGGATTGAAGTACGTAATGGTACATAAGGCCACAAAATACGTGGTCTAAATACCAACGACTTCAAACAGTTGCGCATTAAAATAATGCTTCCTATTACTCGGGTTTTTCCTTGCTTTGTGCAAATTGATGAGGACGATTTGGTAGGAAAGCTTTTGACTCTCAAATCATACGTAAATTCAAATGGAGGTGTACGGGAATGAAATATGGGTATTTTGATAATGAAAATCGAGAATATGTCATTGAAAAAGTGGATTTGCCCACATCCTGGACGAACTACTTAGGGGTACGGGATCTTTGTGCGGTGATCAATCATACGGCGGGTGGATATTTATTCTACAAATCACCGGAGTACCATCGGATCACCAGGTTTCGTGCCAATAGTGTACCGATGGACCGGCCAGGGCATTATGTCTATCTGCGGGATGATAAGACCGGGGATTACTGGAGCATCTCCTGGCAGCCGGTCGGAAAGCCCTTAGACAGAGCTAAATATTCCTGCCGTCACGGCTTATCCTATACCAGATATGAGTGTGAATATGAGGGAATCCATGCGGAGCAGACTTTGGTTATCCCGATGGACGACCCGGTAGAGCTGTGGGATGTAAAAATAAAAAATACTGGTGAGACGGAGAGGGAGTTAAGCGTTTTTTCCTACTGTGAATTCTCCTATCATCATATTGCGATGGATAATCAGAATTTTCAGATGAGTAATTATGCTGCCGGCTCCAGCTATCAGGATGGAATCATTGAGCATGACTTATTTTATGAAGAGTTCGGATATCAGTATTTTGGTGCAAGCTTTGAGCCGGACAGTTATGACTGCGTAAGAGATTGCTTTATCGGCAATTATCGTACGGAGGATAACCCGATTGCGGTGGAAAAAGGAGAATGCTCCGGCAGCTTTTTAAAGGGTGGCAACCATTGCGGCTCTCTGCATAAAAAATTGACGCTTTCGCCCGGTGAAGAGGTAAGGATCGTCTTTATGCTTGGTGAGGGAAACCGGGAGGAAGGAAAGAGGATACGAAGTAAATATTCCGATTTTGATCAGGTGGATGCTTCGTACCGGCAGCTTGCCGAGTTCTGGAAGAAAAAGCTGGATAAGCTGCAGATCGATACGCCGAATGAGGGAATGAATACATTAATTAATATCTGGACGCTTTATCAGGCGGAAATCAATGTAATGTTCTCTAGATTCGCTTCGTTTATTGAGGTGGGAGGAAGAACCGGCTTAGGATACCGGGATACAGCACAGGATGCTATGGCAGTCCCGCATTCGAACCCCGGCAAATGCCGGCAGCGGATTGAAGAATTATTACAGGCTCTTGTATCAAAGGGCTATGGCCTGCACTTATTCCAGCCGGAATGGTTTGATCAGAAGACGGAAAAGAAACCCTTTAAGTCACCGACCGTTATTCCGAAACAAAAGAGGGAGGATATCGTTCACGGCATCGAAGATGCCTGCTCGGATGATGCTCTCTGGCTTGTTGCAGCTATTCTTCAGTACATAAAGGAAACCGGAGAATTCACCTTCCTTTGGGAGGAGATAACCTATGCCGACGGCGGCAGCGGAAGTGTCTATGAGCATATGAAGAAAATTCTTGATTTCTCCGATGAGCAGGTCGGCAGTACCGGAATCTGTAAGGGACTCCGTGCGGATTGGAATGACTGTCTGAATTTAGGCGGCGGAGAAAGCGCTCTGGTCTCCTTCCTCCATTATTGGGCATTGGAAAACTTCCTGGAAGCTGCAACATATTTCCATATCAAAGAAGATGTTCTTAAGTATACGAAGATGCTGGAAAAGGTAAAAGGTGTCTGCGACAAAGAGCTATGGGATAAGGAATGGTATATCCGCGGTATTACAAAGAATGGGAAAAAAATCGGCACCTCGGAGGATAAAGAGGGAAGAATTCATTTGGAATCCAATGCATGGGCCGTGCTCTCCGGAGCCGCATCACAGGAAAAGGGCGAAAAGGCGATGGATTCGGTGGAGCAGTATCTGTCTACGCCCTACGGAATTATGCTTAACGGTCCGTCCTATACCGTACCGGATGAAGATATCGGTTTTGTAACAAGAGTATATCCCGGTCTTAAGGAAAACGGATCGATCTTCAGCCATCCAAATCCATGGGCATGGGCTGCGGAATGTGTGCTCGGCCGCGGTGATAAAGCAATGAAATATTACGATGCGTTAAGTCCCTATAATCAGAATGACAAGATAGAAATCCGGGAAGCGGAGCCCTATGTTTATTGCCAGTTCGTTGCAGGAAAGGATCATACCGACTTTGGACGGGCAAGACATCCTTTTATGACCGGAACCGCCGGGTGGGCATATTTTGCTGCTACGGAGTATATGCTTGGAATTCGACCTGGATTTACGACTCTTACTGTAGACCCTTGTGTTCCCTCCGATTGGAAGGAGTTTCATGTCAGAAGAGAATGGAGAGGGGCAGTTTATATGATTACCGTATCCAATCCGCATGGTGTAATGAAGGGTGTTCAGGCAATCTGGATGAACGGAGAAAGAGTCAGTGAAATTACGGCACAGCCGCAGGGAAGTACGAATCAAATAACTGTAATAATGGGAAGGAGATGAAGGCATGATAAAGTTCGGGACCGGAGGCTGGAGAGCCGTGATCGGTGAGGATTTTACAAAAGCCAATATACAAAAGCTTGCGAAAGCCTTAGCCTTAAAAATGAAGGATGAGGGCGTTACAGAGAAAGGAATGGTAATCGGGTACGATAGGAGGTTTCTATCGAAGGAGGCAATGCAGTGGGCAGGAGTTGTCTTTGCTGCGGAAGGAATTCAAACCTGGTTAGTTAACCGTTCCTCCCCGACCCCTCTGATTATTTATTATGTTATGAAGCATGAACTGCCCTATGGAATGATGGTTACGGCAAGTCATAACCCTGCCATCTATAATGGAGTCAAAGTATTCACCCATGGCGGCAGAGATGCAGATGAGCTTCAAACCAGGGAGATTGAAAATTATATCCGGGAATTGGATGATACCAAAATCGAAGAAATCGATTATGAAACCGCAGTAAACAGCGGATTGATTTTGGAGATCAATCCGATCAATGAATACATCGATTCCATTATGAATATCATTGATTTACAGGCGATTCGGGAGAAAGGGCTGCGGATTGCCCTGGATCCCATGTATGGGGTCAGTGAAACCTCTTTAAAAACGATACTTTTAACCGCAAGATGCGATGTTTCCACAATTCATGATAGGCATGACACCTTATTCGGAGGGAAATTGCCATCCCCATCGGCAGCGACCTTAAAAAGCCTGCAAAATTATGTGATTGACTACAATTGCGATATCGGAATTGCAACGGACGGAGATGCAGATCGAATCGGTGTCATTGACGATATGGGTCACTTCCTCCATCCAAATGACATTGTAGTCCTCCTCTATTATTATTTGGTAAAATACAAGGGGATGAAGGGAGCTGCCGTTCGTAATATCGCCACCACCCATATGCTGGACCGGGTTGCAGAAAGCTTTGGGCAAAAGTGCTATGAGGTACCGGTGGGCTTTAAATACATCTCGGCAAAGATGGCGGAAACCAACGCAGTAATCGGCGGAGAATCCTCCGGAGGATTAACAGTTCGCGGACATATTCCAGGAAAAGACGGGATCTATGCAGCCTCCCTATTAATTGAAATGATCGCTGTTCTTGGGAAAAAATTATCACAGATTCTAAATGAGTTAAAGGAAACCTACGGAAACTTAACGATGGAAGAGAGGGATTATCCCTTAAGCGAGCAGGTAAGAGACCGGGTTTATCAATTGCTGCTGGTGGATAAACTGTTACCGAAGCTGCCCTTTGAAATTGAAAAGATTTCCTATCTGGACGGATGTAAGATTTATTTTCAATGCGGAGGCTGGGTAATTACACGTTTCTCCGGCACGGAGCCACTTTTAAGAATTTTCTGTGAAATGCCGAAAGCACAGGATGCAAAGCTGGTTTGTGAATCCTACGAAACCTTCCTTGAAATTTAAGAAAAGAATAGAAAATTGTGAAGCTATTGTGTATACCGCAGGTACGTGTTCCGGAGCGTAAGTTAAGGCATTGGAGCGAAGAAAATGCATCTGTTGTATACACAATTAACTTAAAGAGTTTCAAAAAAAGAATTTTTGGATGTCTTTAAGCCATAATGTGGTAATGCCTTCAAAAATATGATAAAATAATCCATAAGAACCGATGAATCTGCAGGGAAAAGGATAGCATTACAAATCTTGATGATCCCGCGTAAAGGCGTAGATAGCAAAGAGTTTGCTTGGCAAACTCTCGCGCCGAGCGCGTTCTGCCGCAGGCAGATAAATACCTTACGAATACATGTTTCAAGTATTCGTTACGTGCTGAGTGCGTCATCCCCATACGAACTATGTTCGTATGAAGGTTCTTTGTCGTATAGAATGCAATTTCCTATATGATAAAAACCTACAGAGATAAGGTTAAATACGATTTTATATCAAATGGGGGTTCTTATGAAAAAAACAGTATCCTTAAGAAGACGGTTATTATTCATGGTTGTAATCCTATGGATGATGCCGGTGATTTCAATTTATTATTTTTTAACGATATCCTATCGAAACAGCATTATTGACAAGACAACGGTACTCATGGAGGAAGAGCTTAAGAACTTTACTTCTTTTCACGCTATGCGGATTGATGAGGCAATCGACCTCTCTAAGAAAACCTCTTATGAGCAGATCATTGAAAAGGCATGGAGAAAATATATTAACGGAAATCTCAGCAAATCCGAGCTGTATCGGCAAATTATCAGCAATTTAAAGAGTAAATTCTACAATGACAACCGGTTTGTCATTTCCGTTTTCTATCTTAGTGAGGATCCGGACCATATCTATAGTACCTCCCGAAAAACCAGCAACTATATCGATACCTATAAGATGGAGGTGGCAGAGGAGGCACATTCCATCACCAGGCAGGATACCTCGGATGCGCATGTCAGGGTGATCAACGGAAAAATTTATATTATCCGCAATCTCTATACGACAACGAATTATACAAAGTTTGGTACCCTAATTCTGGAGTTGAATAAGGATAAATTAATTGATGGAATGCCTATGAATACAAGCTACGAACTAGGTTTCTATATCAACGATACCAATTCCGTGGTATCCAATAACTCCAATCTAATGCAGGAGAACCGGAAGAAAATTCTGAATCAATTAACAAAGCATTATTCTAAGAAAATTAAAAATAAGATCATTCATGAAAAGAGCTCTCCGTTTGCAGGAGTAATCTACCAACAAAAGTATGATGATTTTCATATTGGAGGTGTCCTAGTCGCAGATGAAACGATAATCTTTTCGGAATTAACGGATCTGTATATTGCGATTTTTGTTATTGTGCTAATCTTAATTCCGGTATTTATTTATATGATTTATTTCGTATCCCATCATATAACAAAACCGATGAGCCAGATGATCCAAGCGGCACAGGATATTGAGAAAGGAGACATCGGCATGCAAATTGCAGGAGAGCCGATGCCGAATAAAGAATTTGTAGTG
>SVEA01000065.1 GCA_015057615.1 Lachnospiraceae bacterium
CAATATTCTAATTCGCAACTGTTTGAAGTCGTTGGCACTTAGACCACGTATTTTGTGGTCTTATGTACCACTACGTACTTCAACCCAAGTATTGCGTTTTCTGCAATGCTTTGCGGGACTGCGCGTTGCGAATGAAATTTGTTTCCTATTACTTATCAACACATAAATTGTGCAAATTAATGAAGTTGATTTATAAATCGGCTTTTAACACTCCAATTATTAAGGCATAAAATCGTATCATAAACGCTTTATACGATGCGTTTGAATTTCTTCTCCAGCTCATAACGGCTCATGGATATGATAACCGGACGTCCATGTGGGCAGTGATAAGGATCTTCCAGAGTCAAAAGCTCTTTCATTAATGCCGAAGCTTCCTCGAAGGAAAAGATATGGTTTGCCTTTACCGCAGCCTTACAGGAAAGGGATGCGATCTTTTCCATCACCGATGTCGTACTGAGGGTATTACTTCCTAAGTAATCCGTTAATTCATCGATAAACTCTAATAACAGCTTCTTCTCGGATAATCCATATAGATTTGCCGGCACGGCGCGAACGGATATTTCATTGCCGCCAAAGGGTTCAAATTCATATCCGATCAAATTCAGCTGTTCTTTATGTTTTTTAAGAACCTCCTGCTCCATTAAGGTAAGCGATAATACGATCGGAGGCATAAGCATCTGCGAAGTATAGGTTTTCTCCTTTGCTGCTGCCATAATTCGTTCATAAAGCACCTTCTCATGGGCGGCATGCTGGTCAATAATAAAAAGCTCATTTTTATACTCCACCAGCCAAAAGGTTGAAAACACCTGTCCGATAATTCGGTGTTCGTCAAAGGCTTCCTTCGAAAGAAACGGCGCGCTATCCTCTGATTCGGAATTCTCAAATAATTGTAGCTGCTCCGCTGTTTCCACCGGAAGCGGATCCGGAATATGCGTATTCCTTGCTTCACCCTGCTTCTCTGTAGGAAGAGCAGAGGCATCCTGTACCGGCATAGCCGCATCCGTATGATTAACGGAGGAACCCTTTGCCTGCGTGGTTTCATTCATATCGGGAATAGATAAACCCTTTGCCAATGTGGCTGAATCTGTAGGAGGAATTAAAGTATCCTCCGCCGGCATAGATGCATCTTTGTGGGGAACAGGGCTTTCCTGTACCTGTATACGTGTATCTGCAGTGGGAATCAAGGTATCCCCTGTCTGCGTGGTTATATCTGTATGGGGAATAGAAGGATCCTCTGCCATAATACGTCCACCTGCATCCGAATTCAAACGGAAGTCAGAAGAACCTTTCGGCTGTAAACTCCCGGAATACGAATCGGCTTCTTCCCTTACGTTATTAGAAGAATCCGGCTTTTCAGCAGAAAGGTATTCCTTCTTAACCTGGAATAACGGGATGTTTTGCGTCTTTTGCTTTAATGCATCCATCTGCATCCTGCGGTTCTTCTCAAAAGGCTCCGGAAGAATCTTATCCTTTGACGGCTGGCTGCCTGCTTTTGTTTTAGCATTCTCCGTTAAGGAAACCTTTGGTATCATTTCTTTTCCCGCCAGCGTATCCCGAATAACTTTAAAAATTAACGAATATATCTCCTCACTATTTTTTAAGCGGATTTCCATCTTCTGTGGATGCACATTGACATCGATCAAGGAAGGAGTGATCTCAAAATACAGGGAGGTGAAGGGATATTTATGCTGCATCAGATAGGACTTATAAGCCTCTTCGATCGCTCTTGTAATCACCGGACTTTTGATAAACCTTCCGTTGATAAAATAGTTTTCAAAATTACGGTTACCGCGGTTAATCACTGGCTTACCGATATATCCGGTAATTTTTACATCTTCAGATTCGTATTCGACCGATAATAATTCCTTTGTAATATCCCTGCCATATACATGGTAAAGAATATCCTTTGTATTATTATTGCCGGAAGATTGCAGCTTAACTTGATTATTTATAATATATTTAAAGGAAACATCAGGATGGGAAGCCATCAGCCGTTCTATCAAATCACTGATATAGCCGGCTTCTGTCACAGGCGATTTTAAAAACTTTCTTCTCGCCGGTGTGTTATAGAAAATATTACGGACCAGAATGGTGGTTCCGTCCGGACATCCGATCTCTTCGATTGCTTTTTCTTCGCCGCCCTCCGTAATATAACGGTAGCCATTGAGAGAACGCTGTGTCTTCGTGATTAACTCTACTTGCGCAACCGCTGCAATACTCGATAAAGCCTCCCCGCGAAACCCAAGGCTTGTTACCGTAAGCAGATCCTGCGCGGTCCGGATTTTACTGGTGGCATGGCGAAGAAAGGCACTCGGAATGTCCTCTTTCTCAATTCCCGACCCATTATCGGTAACACGGATTAAGCTTAAACCGCCTTCTTTGATTTCTACAGTGATCGCTGTAGAGCCGGCATCGATAGCATTTTCAACCAGCTCCTTTACAACTGCCTTAGGACGTTCGACTACCTCTCCTGCCGCTATTTGATTAATGGTTGATTCATCTAATATCTGAATGGAAGACATGGATTCCTCCCTAAATTCTTTCCTTTATTTTTGTTTGCAGCTGATAAAGTTTATTGAGTGCATCAATCGGTGTCATTCTGGTCAGATTCAGTTCTCGCAGGTCCGAGATAATATCTTCATTACCGCAGACAGAGAACAGGGAAAGCTGATCCGTATCCTTTTGCTTTCGGCTTTTCTTAGCGGAGGATTTATACTCCTCTTCGTCCGGAATACTGAGATTTTTGGCTTTCATAACCAGGTCATTACCGGACAATTCGGCAACAATTTCGGATGCACGCTTTAATACGCTGCCTGGGACACCGGCAAGCTTGGCTACCTGAATACCATAGCTTTTATCCGCTCCGCCTTTTACGATCTTTCGTAAAAATACGATGTCATCCCCTTGCTCTTTTACCGCGATACAATAGTTGTTTACCCCTTCGAGTCTGCCTTCCAGCTCCGTCAATTCATGATAATGGGTCGCAAATAAAGTTTTGGCTCCGAGTACGGAGGTGTTACTGATATGCTCTACCACTGCCCAGGCAATACTCAGCCCGTCAAAGGTACTGGTTCCTCTGCCGATCTCATCTAAGATCAAAAGACTGTTCTTTGTAGCATTACGAAGAATATTGGCAACCTCCGTCATCTCCACCATGAAGGTACTCTGTCCGCTTGCCAAATCATCGGATGCACCCACCCTTGTAAAGATCCGGTCTACAATGCCGATATCAGCACTGTCTGCCGGCACAAAGCTGCCGATCTGCGCCATCAGGACAATCAATGCAGTCTGACGCATATACGTGGATTTACCTGCCATATTGGGACCGGTGATAATAGAGACACGGTTTTCGTTGTTGTCTAGCAGGGTATCGTTAGCAACAAACATATCGTTTGTCATCATTTTCTCTACTACCGGATGTCTGCCGTTTTTAATACGGATGGAACCGTTGGTGTTGATCGTAGGCTCTACATAGTTATTCCGCTCGGCAACGAGAGCAAGGGAAGTGAATACATCCAGTCTTGCAATCGCTTTGGCAGTCTGCTGAATCCGCTTTACCTCTACGGCAATCCGATCCCGGATCTCACTGAAAAGGTCATACTCCAGGGAGAACAATCGGTCCTCTGCACCCAGAATAATATCCTCTAATTCCTTTAGCTTTGGCGTGGAATAGCGTTCTGCATTGGCAAGGGTCTGCTTGCGCGTCCATGCTTCCGGTACAAGATCTTTGTAGGAATTCGTAACCTCCAGATAATATCCAAATACACGGTTGTATTTGATACGGAGATTCTTAATGCCGGTTGCCTCCCGCTCCTTTTCCTCAAGCTCCATCAGCCATGTTTTGCCTTCAGTTTTTGCCTTCCTTAAGCGGTCCACATCTTCATTATAGCCCGTCTTAATGATACCGCCTTCCTTAACCAGCATCGGCGGCTCTTCAACGATGGAGCTTTGAATTAAGGCATAGATATCCTCCAGCGCATCCAGTTGCTCATAGACATCCTTAATCAGAACCGTTTCAAAGCTTTTTAATAAAAACTTAATATGTGGGAGCATGGATAAGGAGGAGCCAAATGCAACTAAATCCCTTGGATTTGCACTTTTATAGCTAATCTTACTCATCAGACGTTCCAGATCATAAATCGGATTCAAGTATTCGCGTAATTCCTCCCGGGTAATCATATTGTCCTTAAATTCCCGGACTGCCTCCAAGCGCTCCTTAATCAGATTACATTCGATTAATGGCTGCTCGATATAATTTCGCAATAATCGGGCACCCATTGCGGTTTTGGTTTTATCCAGCACCCAGAGAAGGGAGCCCTTCTTCTGCTTCTCCCGCATCGTCTCCGTTAGCTCCAAGTTGCGAACAGTGGAGCTGTCTAAGAGCATGAATTTCTCAAAGGTATACGGCGTCAGCTTTGTGATATGCGGCAGAGAGCTTTTCTGCGTTTCGGTCAGGAACTGCATTATACTGCCCGCTGCAATAATGCCGATGGAATAGTCTTTTAAACCAAGCCCCTCTAAGGCGGCTACGTGAAAATGCTCCTTTAAAGCCCGGATACATAGTTCATCATCAAAATACCATGGCTCTAAGGGAGACAAAACAACATTATAGTAGTTTTTCAGTACTTCGGTGTCAATGCCGGATACAAGAAAGGTGTCATTACAGATGATTTCAGAAGGAGACCATTTATAGATCTCGTCCAGAAGCTTGCGCTCACTATCCACTTCCGTTACATAGTAATCGCCCGTTGTAATATCTACAACAGAAAGTCCATAAGCATTAATGGTATGTACGATAGACATTAAATAATTATTTTTTGTTTCATCCATTACCTGGGTATTCAGATTCGTTCCCGGTGTAACAATACGAACAACTTCCCTTTTTACAATACCTTTCGCTGTTTTCGGGTCTTCTACCTGTTCACAGATTGCGACGCGGTAACCGCGGCTGACTAATTTGGTCAGGTATCCGTCCACGGAATGGTAAGGGACTCCGCACATCGGCGCCCTTTCCTCCTGTCCGACATTTTTACCCGTCAAAGCTATTTCAAGCTCCTTTGAGCATGTATTCGCATCCTCGTAAAACATTTCATAAAAGTCACCTAATCGGTAAAATAAAATACAATCTTTATATTGATCCTTGATCTGCATATATTGCTGCATCAAAGGAGTAAGTTCTGCCATGGTAAATACGGTCCTTTCCTTTGTATATTGTTTATAATATCGTTCGTTTTGTTGCCGGTTTCGTAAAAATTCAAACATTACAATTATACCATAACCGGTTCGGGTTTTAAATGGTTTCTACTACTTATTCCAATACAACATCTTCCAGAAGATCGCTTCCGTCAGCTGCTGTTGTCGCAAGCTCATCACAACGTTCGTTCATGGGATGTCCATTGTGACCCTTCACCCAATGAAAAGCTACTTGATGGGGTTCCATGGCTTTTAACAGCCGTTTCCACAAGTCAACATTCTTGACCGGCTCGTTTTTTCCACGCTTCCAGCCCTTCTTGATCCAGCCTTCCAGCCACTTTTCATTAAATGCTTTAACCAAATACTGGGAATCGGAATACAGGGTAACATTGCATGGCTTTGTCAGTGCTTCGAGACCTGCGATTGCAGCCATAAGCTCCATCCGGTTATTCGTCGTTTTTTTATAGCCGGCACTATACTCCCGTTTGTGTTCCGTTCCCATGGAATCTATATAAATAAGAACGGTTCCATAGCCTCCCGGACCGTCCGGGTTTCCTCTTGCGGAACCATCCGTATAGATCGTTACATTCATTTGAAATCCTCCGTTCTTTTAATTTTTATTTCGAGGGTCAAAGCCTTCCTAACAAATCGTCTTCATCAATTTGCACAAATCAAGGTAGACCTTAAGTAATAGGAAACAATATTTTACTACGCAACTGTTTGAAGTCGTTGGTACTTAGATCATGTGTTTTATGATCTTATGTACCACTACGTACTTCAACCCAAGTATTGTGCTTTGCGCAATGCTTTGCGGAACTGCGTGTTGCGAATGAAATTTGTTTCCTATTACTTGTCAATGCATAAATTTGCAAATTGATGAAGTTAGTTTACAAATTGGTTTTCAAAGCCATAATCATTCACATGAGAATTCATGGAATTTTACTCCACTCTCCGACCCGCATAAATTCTTCCGCCGCTTTCTCCGCTTCCTCAATAATTTTCTGGGAGTATCCCAGCATACCAAGAAGCTTAATTGCATTCTTGGACACGGCACGGCCGGAATGAAGTTGATAATCAAAGAGAATCTGATTGTCTACAATCCGTTCCTGGAAATGATAATTTCTATAATACTCCTCTAAGATATGCGTTAATTCAATATCGTGCGTGGCTGCAAATACAAGAGCATTCTTTTGTGCTAAGGATGCAAGGATTCGAGAAGAGGCCGCAATACGCTCCAACGTATTCGTTCCGCGAAGTACCTCATCGATAAAGCAGAGGATCGGTATTTCCGGATTTACGTGATCAAGGATTCTCTTCAAGGATTTGATCTCTACAATATAGTAACTTTCGTTACTTAAAATACTATCTCTCAGTGCCATGGAGGAAAATACGCTAAAATAGCTTGCGCGATATTTTCTGCTGATGGAGGTATCGAGTGTTTGTGATAAAATTGCATTGATCGCCATGGTTTTAATAAATGTTGATTTTCCCGAAGCATTGGAACCTGTGATTAAAACCGACGTACTTTCCGAAATCGAGTTTGGAACCGGGTTGTCCAATAAAGGATGATACAAATCCGTAACGGATAGGGACGGCTTTGTATCCTTTGTAAGTTCCGGCTCACAGTAGTAAGGAAGCATTTCACGGAAGGAAGCCACGGCAGTCATACTGTCTAAAAATCCGACGTTTATGAAAATTCGATTTAATACCTCCCGATTCTTTTTAAAGATATTAAGCATGGAATTGAATTTGATCAGGTCCAAGTGAAACAACATACGGACATAATCCGCGAAAGCATCCATGAGATTGCCGCTGACTGATCGGGAGGTCAGTATGGCAGCGCCTCGGATAAACTGTTTAAAGACCGCCTTATCTTTTCTTAGTGCGTCCGTATATTTGTTGATTTCCTCGATTTCCAATTTCTCAATATCACCGATGCTGTCTAAAAGACGGAGGATATAAGCAACTACCGTAAAGTATTTCTCGATTTCCGCCTTCCTTCTATAATATTGGATGATATTATTAACGACGAAGATCAAAGTACATATACCACCATAGACGGGGTTAACAAAGATTAACCCTACCGATAAAAGCAGACCGAAAGCCATAAAATAATGCGGCAGATTACTCTGTGGTTTCTGCTCATCCAGCCGGTTGATGCATTTGTAAACCGATATCTCACGAAGCTTACCGACGCTTTTCATTGCGGTTTGAAGCGCAATCCTCTCCTCTTCCTTATGAAGGAAGAAATCGGTCACTCGGTTGCGCTCCTCTAATTCCTCCTTCGAAAAACAGGGCTTTCGAAGAAGCGCATAAAGATATTCTTCTCCGATTGAGCTTTGCGTATTATTCACCAGCATATAGATTTCATCCATATCCAGGTCATTCCACGTGATATCATCGACATCATAACGATCCTCCTGAATGGATTGATAAAATTCCTTCAAGGAGGCGAATTTTTCCGAGGTATACTCCTCCTCCGGTATCTGTCCCCATTCTTTTCGTAATTGCTCTTTTAACTTTTTAAGTCGATTTTTCTCATTCCAAAGACTGAGTAGAAATAGGAACAATACAAGGATAAGGAAAATAAAGACGTATTTCATAGGTCCGCTCCAATCTGCGCGTATATTTTTGTGTTGTAGGATTTCATAGTCAAAAGGTGTTTTTGTCACTCATATTATGGTTTATTATAAAAGTCCCATCGGTATATGTCAATGAAATCATGGTTTTCGATCAAAAGCAATCAATAGAAAACGCATTTGAATTTACAGTTCCCATATGAGACCAAAAAGAAGTGGCTGAACCCATCAAATGGACTCAACCACTAAGAAATCTTTTCCTAATGTATTAACCCTTAATATATCTTACGTACTTAATCGGCTGCCGATAATAAAGATTGGAAATCTTTATTCCGTCTCTGCGGTTACTTGCATGGATGATCTTCCCATTACCAATAAAGATAGCAACATGGCTAATGCGGCCTCCATTTCCATAGAAAACCAAGTCGCCGGGCTTGAGCTGGGAAGAGGAAATGTTCGTGCCGCTGCTTCCCTGGCTTCTTGAATCACGTGGAATGGAATATCCGAATTTCTTATATATCTGCTGTGTGAAGCCGGAGCAGTCAACGGAGACCCCTAAGACGGATGTGCCATATCTATAACGGCCTCCAAGGTATTCCTTAGCTTTGTTGACCAGACGAATACGCACGGAGGATACTTCTGATCCAAAATTTAATTCTTCAATCGATAATGCTTTCTTTAATTGATAAGATAAGTCAACATATTCCTTCGCTACATATCCTATGGTGCCCTCTTCGCTTTCATCACTGTCAAGACTTACCTTAACCCATTTTTTATGTTCCTCATCATAATTAGGAACGGCTCCCTCCAGAACGATTAACTCTTCGCCCCTTGCAACCTGGTCTAGCACCTCTGCATCCACGGAAGGCTCTTTCCTAACCCGCAAGCCATTGGTATTGGCAGTTGCGATATAATCTCCGACCTTTAAGGCAAGTTTTGATGCCTGCGTTCCCGTAATCAAATATTTCGTCTTAACATAACCGCTTACCTTGCCGGAAGAAATCTTCGTCCAGCCGTTTCCGGCATCCTCCTTGATTATGTCACAGCCTGCATTTTTTGGTAATTTACCAACTATTTTCTTATCTTCCCCTGGACCGGAACGAACAAGCAGGTTCGTTTCCACATCGGCAATACCGATATCTGAAAAACCCGGTACTGGAATCTCATCGGATGATAAGGTGGTAATTGAGGAAGAATCCTTTTCTGATCGGATGCTTATTTTATCATAAGTAAAACCGGCGACGCCCTCTTCATAGGCATACGCGGTTATGGGATTTGCTGCAAGAACAAATGCTCCCGTCACACAGACTAAGGAAAATTTCAAAAGCTTACTTTCCATTCCATTATCCTCCAATTATTTTTTGTCCCCCAAAATTTAATACGTTATCGTCCCTTATTCAAGTATCCATGATGGATAAGTCAGCCAATGGAAGTCTTTATCTTGTTTTTAATTGTTACATAATTATTAAATATATTACGAGAGTATTATAACAAAGCTACATTAATTTGTCAACATTATGTCAGAAATATTTCAAAAAATGGTCAAATATAGAAATCACACGCAAAAAGAGCTGTTCCGCACGATAAAAATCATACAGAAAGCAGCTCTCTGTTGAATTATATTTAATAAATAATAAACAAATGATAGAAATTAAATAATAATACAAATCAGCCCGCCATTGCTGTCATTAATAATTTTTTGCATTGTTTCCTGAAGCTTCATTTGACTCTCATCTGTTAGTTTATTAATCTTGGTGTTGATTCCATCATCAACAAGCTGACGAATCGTCTTTCCAAAGATATTGGTTTCCCAAATTCCTTCCGGATTTTCCTTTGCATTTTCCATAATATAGTTCATAAGATCCTTTGCCTGAGCTTCCGTACCTACGATCGGAGCAACCTCCGTAAGAATATCTGCTTTGATAAGATGGATGGACGGAGCGGTTGCTTTGATTTTAACACCATACTTATTCCCATGCTTTAATACTTCCGGCTCTTCAATGACGATTTCCTCCTTGATCGGAGAAACGACACCATAGCCCTTTGCACGTACCTGCTCCACCGCATAGGACACCTTTTCAAATTCTGTCTTTTTCGCAGCTAACTCCCGTAAGGTTGAAATCAGCTGATACTCTCCGGTGATCGGTACTCCGATTAGGTCACTGAGGATCTTATAGTAGTACATATCACCAAATTCTACATTCACTTGTACCGTACCATTCTGCATATCAACTTTATCAACCTTAAATCGTTTCACATATTCACTGTCCGTTAATAAATTCTGCTCGTTTGCATCTTTTATCTGCGTCAAATTTTGGAAGAGATTTTTTACGGATGCAAGCAGGTCAATCTTCAGCCAATGATCCTTCGGCAGCATCTCCGCCCACTTCGGCATATAGAAATCGATCTCGGTAATCGGAAATACCGAAAGAATATTCTCCATAATTCTCGTAATATCGTCTTTCTTTAACTGCTCCGCATTCACCGGCAGTACCGTTACATCGTGCTGCTCTGCGATTTCTTCCGCAATCTTTATCGTATCATTGGAATACGGTCGGTTTGTATTCAATAAAACGATAAATGGTTTCCCCAGATGTTTCAGTTCTTCAATCGTTCTTTCTTCCGGGATAATATAGTTTTCTCTCGGCAGTTCACCGAAGCTGCCGTCGGTCGTCACTACGATTCCAATGGTGGAATGATCATTTATTACTTTTTTTGTCCCGATTTCTGCGGCTTGTGTGAATGGAATTTCATGATCAAACCATGGAGTCTTTACCAGTCTCTCATGATCGTTCTCAATATGGCCGGAGGCTCCTTCTACCATGTATCCGACACAATCAATTAACCGTATCTTCACATCTGTTTTATCATCTAAGGTAACTTTGGCAGCTTCCTTTGGTATAAATTTAGGCTCAGTAGTCATGATCGTTCTGCCTGCTGCAGCCTGTGGCAATTCATCAATGGCTCTTTCTTTGCTATGGACATCCTCAATATTGGGTATGACTAAGAGATCCATGAATCTCTTAATAAAGGTAGATTTTCCTGTTCTGACCGGTCCTACCACACCTATGTATATTTCACCGCCTGTCCTAGCCTGAATATCATTATAAACATCAAACTGCCCTAACATGTGTCATCCTCCTTATGGTTATAGTTAAAGATATGCAGTCGAGTTTCATTCTATGATATTTGAAAATGCCATGTTTTTATTTCCTTTCATCCAAATGAGGATACATTACTTTACTTATGCTTAGGAAGACAATCTTCTTCATTAATTATCCTATTTGTCAATTGTATCGAATTCAGATATAAATAATTCAGCAGTTTTTCTTATTTCATCTATTAACTCTTGTTTGTTTGAATATTCTATCATTTTTATATCCATTCCTGCACATGTATTTTGTGCATCCGAATTTGTGCCGAGGATTTCGCAGGCACAAAATTTGTGGTTGAAAGTATATTTCTTTCAACTTTTCACCGGATTATATTTTCTCATAAACTGACCTTTGCTATGATTCTGGTAGTGTCAAGTCTGACACCCCTGTTTCTTTCTAGAAAAGGAAACAAAAAGCGCCCTCTAATAGGCCTGTCTGCCTTGTAGATAGCGTTTTGTGTGGTTATCCAGTTATTTAATGTTTAATATTAATAAATAAGCTTGTCTTATTATTCGTCCCATTCTAAGGTACTGTATTCTTTTCTCCGGTCCCGCATCAAGAGATCGGAGAGAGCATCCTTTGCCGATTTTTTCTCAAATAGAAGAAGATTGATTTGCTCAACGATAGGCATCTCCACCTCATGCCGGTTTGCAAGAGCTAATGCTGCCCTCGCAGAGTTAACCCCTTCTACGACCTGGTTGACCTGCTTCATAGCTTCCTCCATGGTTTTACCTTGTCCCATCAGATAGCCGGCATTCCAATTACGGCTGTGCTTACTTGTACAGGTAACAAACAAATCGCCAAAGCCGGACAGACCGGCGAAGGTTTCCATTTTTCCGCCCATTTTAATTCCCAGACGGCTGATCTCTGCCATACCTCTTGTCATCAATGCTGCTTTGGTGTTATCTCCGAACCCTAATCCATCTACAATTCCGGCAGCCAGGGCAATTACATTCTTTAAGGATCCTCCTAACTCGATACCGATGATATCCGGACTCGTATACACCCGAAAAATTTCATTCATAAAGATGTCCTGCACAAACCTTGCTGTCACCTTGGTTTCTGCACCGACAACAACGGTGGTCGGTACCCCGCGGCTGACTTCCTCCGCATGGCTGGGACCGGAAAGCACCGCAACATCAGCCTGGGGTATTTCCTCCTTAATAACTTGAGAAAGCGTATATAGGGTCCGATCTTCAATACCCTTAGAAACATTTACAAGGATTTGACCTTCTTTCATAAAAGGACTGGCTTCCTTCGCTGTTTGGCGAATATAGGGAGAAGCGACAGCCATCACGATAAGATCACGATCCCTGCATGCTTCCTCCATATCCAAGGTGATCGCAACCGTTTCTGGAAGTACCGCCTCCGGAAGGTTTCTAAGATTACTCCTATTCTCCGCTAAATCCCTTGCTTCTTTCTCTATTTTCGTCCATATCGTAACGTCATGACCATTTCCGGAAAGTAATATTGCCAATGCACTGCCCCATGTACCTGCGCCTAATAACGAAATCTTACTCATTTGTTACCTCCTTTTGCTTACTGTTTCTTTTCGAAATCACGAAACTTTCCAGTTTGATTTTTATCGTGTTTCGTAATTTCCGAATTGTTTCTTATTTATCAATCTTCACTTTTTGTCCAAGTTTGTTCTCGGTTCCCATTATTAATCTTTTAATGTTCGATCGATGTTTTATAAAAGCCAATACCATATAAACCAAAGCGATAATCAACATATGTATGTTACCGGGATAACGTATCATGATCCAAATCGGAAATAGAATCGATACTAATAAGGAACCCACGGATACATACCTGGTAATTGCAACGGAACCGACAAATACTAATAAACCAACGGGTATGATATAAGGATCAAAGGCAATCATTACCCCGCCGGTGGCTGCAATTCCCTTACCGCCTTTAAAACCAAGCCAAAAAGGATAATTATGTCCAAGGACAACTCCCAGTCCGGTATATAAGATCAATAAAGGAAGGTTTTCCATTTCAGGAAAGATCACATATCTTACCAGAATAATTGGAACAACTGCCTTTATCATATCTCCCGCCAAAGTAAATATTCCTGCCTTTGCACCTAGGGTACGCAACGCATTTGTGGTTCCTGCATTCCCGCTGCCATATTTACGGATATCTACATGTTTTAATTTTCCAATAACATAACTGGTTGAAAAGCAACCAAAGCCATATCCCAAAGCCAGACAGATGACGATTTTAGAAATCATTATTACTGATTCTCCTTTCGCTCCCGAATGATAAACTTTAATGATGTACCCGAGAAGCCAAAGGCTTCACGAACCTTATTTTCAATGTATCTGGTATATGAAAAATGCATTAATTGTTTGTCATTAACAAAAATCACAAAGGTTGGCGGCTTCACCGATACCTGAGTAATATAGTAGAGCTTAAGGTGTTTTCCTTTATCCGACGGTGGCTGTGCAAGTGCAACTGCCTCTGTCATAATTTCATTCAGTACACCAGTGGAAATACGAAGGTTTTGATTCTGAATTACCACCTCAATTATTTCAAATAATTTATTAAGTCTCTGCCCAGTTTCCGCGGAAATAAAGATAATCTCCGCATAGGGCATAAAGGACAAGGTTTCCCGTATATCCTTTGTAAATTCATTTACTGTTTTATTATTCTTCTCAATCAGATCCCATTTATTCACGGCAATCACCATGCCTTTACCGCGGTCATGGGCAATACCTGCAATTTTCGCATCCTGCTCTGTAACACCTTCCACGGCATCAATAACCAAAACGACAATATCGGCATGTTCTACTGCGGTTACAGTACGAATAATACTGAAGCGTTCCAAATCTTCTTTGATCTTATTCTTTCTTCGCAATCCAGCCGTATCTACGAGAATATATTCCTTCCCGTTCCGGCGGATCGGTGAATCGATGGCATCTCTTGTGGTTCCGGCAATATCCGATACAATGGCTCGATTATGCCCTAGCAGCTTATTAATAATGGAGGACTTTCCTACGTTCGGCTTACCGACAATCGCAATCCGCGGACGCTCATCTTCTGCTTCCTCCGTGCTCTTCTCAGGAAAATGCTTCACCACTTCATCTAACATATCACCAAAGCCAAGCTTTGATGAGGAGGAAACCGGATAGGGATCCCCGATGCCAAGATTATAAAATTCATAAACATCCGGCATTAGCTTTTCAAAATGATCCACTTTATTTACTACCAATACGACCGGTTTACCGGAACGACGGAGCATATCCGCCACTTTATGGTCTGCGTCAAGCACTCCCTGGCGTACATCCACCAGGAAAAGGATGACATCCGCCGTATCAATGGCGATCTGCGTCTGCTCCCTCATATAGGTAAGCATCTTATCTTTACTGTCCGGCTCAATACCACCGGTATCTATCATTGTAAATTGTGTGTTTAGCCATGTAACATCGGCATAAATGCGGTCTCTTGTAACCCCGGGATAATCTTTGACAATTGAAATACGCTCTCCGGTCAAGGCATTAAACAAGGTTGACTTTCCCACATTCGGTCTGCCGACGACGGCAACAATTGGTCTGCTCATAATAATCTCCTAATTCATTTATTCATCTTCTATTTCAATCAACGGTCTATCTGTAATCACTTCTATGAAAGACTTTCCATCTGATTGTACAATACGGATTCTTGTTTGTAAAGACTTTTCAATATCGTCCAAGGTCTTATCATCTAGAAGGGTCGTCACTTGGTGCTTTCGTAAAACATCGGGCAGAAGCGGATATTCTCCGAGTACTTTTCCCTTTGGCTGTTCCATGTCTCATTAATAATGTGTGCTTTTTTATTCATATCATGCACCGTTCTCTCTCATTCATTTTGCAATTCTTATCTTATGATCGGATTGTTAAAAGCCTTCCTGGCAAATAGTCTTCATTATTTGCACAAATCAAGGTATAATAAAAGTAATAGGAAACAATATTTTTATATTATATCTTATTCCTTTATCGAAAGAAATGCAGCAAGACTGCCTCGCTTTCCACCGGACTTTCGATGGGAAAAGAGCAGTTCGCTGTTACAGCAGGTACAAACTCCGGAGGTGTGAATATGTTCTTTCTTAAGACCTGCCTCTGTTAAAACAGCACGGTTAGCCACCCATAAATTGCATAGATACTTACCGTTTCCGATCGAAGCTATAATATCATTATCTCCATTGAGACAAAAAGCTTTCATAAACTCTTTCGCAACTTCTTCTCCGACTTCGTAGCAGTCTTTGCAGATGGACGGTCCGATAACCGCAATGATATCCGCCGGGTCACTGCCGAATTCCTCCTGCATTCTTTCTACCGTAATCTTACCGATTTTTTTAACCGTTCCGCGCCATCCGGAATGTGTCAATCCAATCGCTTTGTTTTTGGCATCTACAAAAAACAAAGGAACGCAGTCCGCATATTTTGTTACCAAAGTCACCTTCGGCGTATTCGTAATAAGCCCGTCGATTTCATCAAAATCTCTTTCTCGGAACAATCCTTTCCCGCAGTCCTCTTTTCCTACCAGCCGTATCCTGGTTTTATGCACTTGCTTGGAAATCACAATAGAGCCCAGAGCAATACCGATGCTTTCTGAGATTCTACAGAAATTTTCTCTGATATTTTCCGGAGAATCGCCATCCGGAGCGGCATCCGAGCCAAGATTCATGGAGGCAAAATTACCGCTGCTGACACCGCCGAGTCTTGTAGAAAACCCATGGATCAAGAACGGGATATCCGATAGAGCGGGAAACGTAATAAAGGGAACCTCCCTTGAACAATCGATCTGAGCGTTAGAATTATTTTCAAACTTCATAGTAATAACCTTGCCTTTCTTAAAAGCCTGCAAATTTTGGCTTCAGGCACAATATTTGCAAAGCGAATTAATTCGCTTGGTGATCATGATTTTTCGCACTAACCTCTAAAATATAACTATTCTTTGGCAAAAGTACCATAAGTCATCTTAACATATTGCCTTTCTATATTCGCTGAGCTGTCTTATCTGATGGCACTCCTACCATTTTTGTAACAAAGTTGTCGCATTTTATGCATGCGCTGCGCCGATAATTTATTATCGGCATAGCTGGCTTTTTACCGGATTCCTCTCTACCGTATTCCGTCAAACGCATTTTTAATCAGGGTAATCTCATTATCTAAAATAAGCACGGCATCAAAGCGGCAGGGCGTATCCTGGGTAAAGTTATGTGTTAACATATAGTATTCCGCAGTTCCGGCAATTCTACGTATTTTTGCGGGTGTAATCGCCTCGGCAGGATTTCCCGTTCCCTCATTGGAGCGGTACTTGACCTCAATAAAGCATAGATATTCCTTATCCTTTGCAATCAGATCGATTTCACCCATCTTGCATCGAAAGTTTTTATGTAAAATATGATAACCGTGGGATTCTAAATAACGAGCTGCCTTCTGCTCATAAAAAGTACCCACCGCCCTTTTATTCATAATGATCCACCTTACATTTATATTTATTAGATCATGAACGAAAGACGGTTCATGATCTTTGGCTCCGACCGCATATTACAAGCAAGCTTGCATATGCTCACTACGCTTTCACTATATCATGAACAAAGAACATGTTCATGATCTTGGCACTCCACTCGGAAATTGCAAGTAAACTTGCATTTCCTCATTACGCTTTCACTATATCATG
>SVEA01000066.1 GCA_015057615.1 Lachnospiraceae bacterium
AAATATTGTTTCCTATTACTTAAGTTTTTCCTTGATTTGTGCCAATTGAAGAGGATGGTTTGTTAAGAAGGCTTTTGACCTTCTAACAAAATTTAATTAGCGGTAGTAAAGGAAGCAAAAAGCTGCGGATGAATATGTTCCGCAGCTTTCCTTATTTTTATTGAAACCATGTAAAATCCGGATATTTAAACAATGCCTTTCCTTTAATCTTCTTTCTTTCTAAAAATTTATTATCCCAGTACCTGGAGTCCTGTGATTCGTTCCGGTTATCTCCCATCATGAAATAGTGATCCTCCGGTACCTCATAAGGCCCAAAATCCCGATTGATTGCTTCTCTCACATAAGGTTCCTCTAACGGTTCGCCGTTAATATAAACGAGACCCGCTTTTCCCTCCACGGTTTCTCCCGGTAATCCGATAATCCTCTTAATATAATCCTCTTTTTCATTATCCGGAAATGGGAAAACAACGATATCCCCCCGCTCCGGGTCACTAAACAAATAAGACAAACGGAAAGTAATTACCTTATCATCCACTAAAATCGTATTTTCCATGGATCCGGTAGGTACCGATACCTTAAAAATCACAAATCGGTTTATCAAAAATGCTATCGCAACAGCAATGACCAATACCATAACCCAACTAATGACTTCTTTTAAAACACCTTTATTCATTGGCGCAACCTCTTTTCCTAATCGTTATCATAATCCTAAATCTCGTAATGCAACCTTGCTCATAAAATGTCTTATGTAATTTGAAAATCATTTTCGAAACAGCAAACAATCTATCACAATTATAACGACTTCATTGGAGTTTGTAAACTTAAAAAACAGAAGAAATCACCAGAGGAGAACCAGAAGTATAACCCCATACCAGTTGTAGGTTAATACTCTCGGTCAGTAACGACCGGGGGTATCTTTTATTGATTTCTGCCTGCAGCCAGAGCCTCCCTGGTACTCTTACCTATCTTGGTTCCGTCATCTTGCATATGCCTTCCCCACCCGAGTCCATCCCAGTAAATCAGTGTAGCAATTCTTGTCTTAGAGCCATAATTACCGTCTACTTCTAACCGAGGTAACCAATCCGGCAACGCAGTATTAAGCTTCTTCTGCGCCCACATAATATCCCTTGGATCAGATTCCGGTGTAATCGCTTTCTCCGGTATGTAATCTTTCGGTATATACATAATACCAGTATATTCACATACTCCCCGGCAGATTTCCTGTGCACATTCCTCCCAGAAACCCTCATTAGCCATCAGCTCTGTAGCTTCTCTCAGGTTCGTCATAAATGCCAGCTCACAGAGGATAGCCGCCTTAACATCCATGTTATTGCCATTACACATTGCCAGGCTTGCAGGCATAACACCCCTGTCCTTCTGCTTTGTCCCTCCGACCAGATGATTCAGGACCGCTTCCGCCAGCTTTTTACTTTGCCCGGCATATTGATTGTGTATGTAAACTTCCACGCCCTCGGCACTGTTAAAGGTTTTCCCATCGCCAAAGGCATTAAAATGAATGCTAATACTATAATCACAGCCGGCCTTGGCAATTGCTCTTTGGCGATCCGATAGAGCTTGATCCGGATCATCATAAGCGTTATCATCATCCCAACCGGTACGCATAGTATCAAATCCACAGCGCTCCAGCTCTTTTACTAAAAAATTAGCAACACCGACATTGGCATAATGCTCCCGGTATTGCTCTCCTTTTATGATATCATTTTCACTGTCTCCATTAATATCAATTGCCTGCGGCATTGGTGGGGTGCGCTTGCCAGCAGTGTTACTTCCATGACCGGCATCGACATTAATTTTAATTGCCATTACTATCACCTTCCGATTTTTGCTTAAGCATATCGATTGCCTTTACAATTACACCAGGAATCGGTATTCCCATAATACCGGCATTCTCTGTTATAGATATTAATTCATTTACGATAAAGCCGATGATTACGGCAGTCCTGATATAATTGACTCCCAGTGCAAGATCCAGCCGATATGCAATCAATACAAATAAGAGTGATACTCCCTTTCGACATAACCCTTTCCATGCAGACCAGGAGCTTAATGCACCGGTCTTTGATTTTTCTGATTTCTTCCACACTGCTGCAATCAACAGTCCCGTCAAAAAGTCAATGCCCATCATAATTATCAATGTCGCCAAATCGTTTGTCCATCCTCCGAAAAGATTTGCTATAAAACTACCGACTGCACCGATAATGCACGCAATCGTTGCTTTTAAAATGTTTGCTCTTTCCATTCAATTACCTTCTTTCTTGATTTTTTGCATAAAAAATGCACCTATTCGGTGCTTGCGTTGTTGTTATTATTTAATTTCAGTTATTTGCTATCAAAATACAATCTGCATATCCGTCTGTGTTACAAATCATGTCAACTTGTGACTGATATTTACCATAAAGCATTTGTTGTATATCTCCAACGAAATATGCGCTATACTTAGCTTGTCCTGCTGATAAACCACAAGCATCTCTCGCATCTTTGATACGTTCTGCAATAAAAGCCGCCATTATTATACTGCACCTCCTTTCAACACCTCGATTTCCGTCATGATCGCAGGTATTATTTCGGTTAATAGCGAGTCTACAGTAGCATTTATTGAGTCTATAGACTCTGCATTCTGACTAATTCTTTGGCTGATTTCATCTTCTTTTTCAAAGGTTGCTATAACCTCAATGGTTCCATCACCTATCTCAATTGTTTTTGCAGTTACAAATCTTGTAAAGTTTTCATATATCTCTGATATTTCAGCCATATTATCCTGATACACTTTTACTTCTCTCATTGCAGATACTGTAAGTTTTGCCCTTAATTCATCATAACTTGAAATGTCTGCAAACGAGATACATAGCTGATTATCTGATTGTAGAAAAATAGAGTTGATTTGAAATTCATCTAGTGATTTCAATACTGTTTTCATTAATTATTTCTCCTTTCTTTTTGTAAAAAAAATAGGCCCCATTTCGGACTTTGTTAGTGAGTAGTTAGTAAGCTAAATAAGAATATTACAGGTGCGACCGATTTGAATATGGGTGCTTATGATGTGCATCCATTAATGTTTTTAGGGAGAATAATGGACTTGGATACACTTGATAATAAATATAGCCTTGATACCAATTTTGTATATTGTTGTTTTGACGGGCTGCTAAACTCGATTGTGATAGGTTATCACAGACCAAACAGTTACGGATACGCCGCATAATTTAACAATTTAGGATAAGGCACGCAGGAGCCCCGCAACACCGGGAGAAGGTAGCTGGTACTTGAGGAGAGTGGACCAACGTGTAATAGCTATTAAACTGACATAGCGTCTATAAATTTACCGCGTCCTGCCAGATACCATTTGTAATACGTCCGTATATTGGACTTTTTAAGCCATATCCCATAATTATCATGGAACCGTATCCGTGATAACCGTATTTTTGTATGATTGCAACGTACTTACTCCCATCAACGATATTAGCGATTATCGTCATGTTGAGCGGTAAGGTTTCCCATATGCTTTGTATATATTCATAAGGCTTGTTATATTCTTCATCGGTCGATATCAGATCCATGTACCTTATAAAACCCATATTCTTATTTAGCTCATTAAGACTAGCGCCTTCACCACTAATAATATCGCCTTCGGCAGTTACCCTCATAGCATTCTTTCGGTTGGCATCGGACGTCCCCATTCCAACTTGGAATAAGTCAGTTGCGTTTGGTTCATTATATCTACCTGATACGTGTTGTGCCTCACCCTGAGCCTTGGTGTGACAACCTTCTGAATGTGAGAAATTACCATCTGCAATAGTTTCAATACCCTCGGAATGAGAATAATGTCCACTTGCTGTTGTCATACTTCCTTCTGCATGAGCAGAATTTCCAATTGACTTAGTGTTATATCCTTCTGCATGTGATTGATAACCTAATGATTGAGTACAGTACCCTTCAGCATGCGACCTATCACCAACAGCTTTTGAACTAATACCTTCCGCATTGGCATACCTTCCACTTTCTTCACACCCTGATGCATTTTTCAATCTACCGCTAATCTTCTTATTAATAGCAGTTATTTTATTACTATTAGCCATCTGTATTGCTTTATCAGTAAGATTATAAGTAATATCAATTTGTTTAGGATTAACGTTTTCCTTTTGCGTGATTGGTTCAAAGTATATTGTACCATGTGGGAATGCTTCGAGATTTCCATCACAATGAAACCCCGCCTGACCATCAGTATATATTACAGGTGCTGCTAATTCATATATTATTTTAGTTCCTGCTAGTGCTGCTTGCGCTTGTGATAGTGTTGCATATGTTCCTTTGGGAATCGATAGAAACCATTCAATTGACGATTGCCAATGTCTCCAAGTACCTTCATCAACATCTATTGCTATATTATTCCTTGGAACAGTCCTATCAGTTAACATTGAAGTACCAAACATATCAGATGATTCCGGTTTTAAAACATCATTAATATTAACATAAGATATTATTAAGTAATCAATATTGCTCGTTTCGGCAGAACTAATACCTATAATATTACCAGCTTGTAATATATACTCCTTAGTCCTCTTAACTAATGCTCTTACACCATTAATTTCTTCTATTGTATCCTTAACACCATTAGGCAATCTATTGAGTTGCATTCCATTTGGCAGTGATAATAATAGTTCAGATGATTTGTATGGTTCGTACTCTCCAACAGCATCTCCTTCGATAACCATTACCTTATCTATATTGCTAATTAATGCACTTACCCTAATGTATGCACAATTAAATGGGGTTGTAAAGGTAGCAGCATTTTTAGTACCAATGTAATTCTTATTAATATCATAAAATGCCATATAATATAAATCTGTTTTGATTTGTGTATATGATGTACTTGGTTTAACCATTATAAAATCGGAATGGCAACATGCAAAATTACAATGAAATATGCCACTATCAGGCATTATCACTCCTTCTAATACTGCGCTGTCCTTATCAAACAAATTCCTACCCCTACTAACAATCTTATGATTACCTACTCCTTGAAGTCCATTGATATAATGGTCAAACATAATATCGCATTGTTCTTTGGTTGGTTCATTTCCTTTTCCAAATGTAGAAGTCAAGTCAATTGCAAATACATCCTTTACTTCCATAACCTTACCGTTGGCAGTATCAGAGTCTGTATACCTTTGTACAACTTCTACAACTACTGTTCCATCTGTATTACTACAATTAAGCACTCCACTTAGACTATAATAAACGTTAGTTAAAGGACTTAATTGTACTCCAACAATACTTGTAGTCACTAAGGAGCTCGTTCTACCAAGCAAATCAACACTGGAACAGTTTGAATTTGTTACTCTTACTTTCGCCCTTATAAATACCTTTCTGTCTGTGGTGTAAGGTGTCATAGTAGTATGTCTAGCTCTTCCACTTGCGGTAGTTCCATCTGCAACTATACTTAAAACATTAGAAGTTGCTGAGATTGAAGAATTATCAGCTCCCCATCCAATAATTCCATCACTGAAATCACCGTTCTTAACTAAGTTCTGCGCAGTAAATCCTTCCAGTTTTACTGTAGACTGTCCTTCCACTATATCAGAATAATTTTGTTCAATTCCAACGCTATCTTTCCCAGTTCCAGAACTGAATATGGTCTTATCTTGTGATAATGTGGTTTCCGCGTATGTTGTTTCTTTTTGCAGTTTATTAATTTCCGTATCAATCTTATCAAAGTTTTCATTCAGGCCTTCTATACGGATATACTCGTTCGCCTGTTGTTTTTCTAAATCATAATTAGCTGTATATTCAGCCATTTAATCACCTCACTCTTAACTGTTCCCAGGTATAAGCACTTGCTTCCTCCCAGGTCATATGTGCGACATTGTTCCATGTGTTATATGTATATTCAAATTCAAATGCCAGATGTGCTGGTTTTATTTCTTCAATCGTTACTGTAAGATCAGCCATATTAGGCGGCAGACCCTTGATACTGATAAATTTTACCTTGAAACTGTAATTTGCCGGATCTTCAATGACTTCAACCTCACCGTTGCTGTAGGATCTTGCCACTGCCTCTATCATTTGCTTTGTTACGGTGCCAACGCCGCGGATCTTTGCCTTGATCCGTTCCCGCCTAAATTCATCTGGCTTACTTACGTCTACCTGTAAACCATAGATTTTTTCATATCGACTCAATAAGGATGTAGCTGTATTAACAAAGCATTGATCTATGGTTTCATCGAATCCGCCAACAAAGTAGTTTATATCGTTCGAAAGGATCTCCTGTAATTCCTCCATTGTCCGGTTACCTTTATAATAGTCCGGAAGTAAATTGATTAATTCCATATCACACCTCCGTCAGTGTTATGGTTCCAAGGATAGGTATTTCCTCTTCACCAATAACAATATTTTCAATGCCGCCGTTTAGTGACAATCCGCTATAATCAGCAACACCGGGAACGGATAATAACAGGCTGCCTATTTTGGCATAACTGATGGTGTAGAAATCAAAGGTTGCCTTTCTAAAATACTCTGCTGTCAAGGAAGCAAATTCAGCCTTAACATCTTCCAGGGAAGCGCTTCCATCAAGTGCAATATTTGCCGCAATATTAATATTTTTCTCCTTTGGACTTTCTACCGTGACGATGGCTCCGATTGGGCGAACTGTCTCGATATAATCATATACGGCGGATGGCAATTCGGAAGCGATTTCCATGTTTTCATCAATTACTAGCACCTTTACCGTCCCATTCCCATCCCATAGAGGAAATATCTTCGCGTCACCACACCCGGGTACTTCAAGCGCCCATTTTTTATAATCGTATATATTACCGCTTGTGGAAGTAGACTGCACCTGGGAATAAAATCTTGACCTAAGATTATCGTCCGTTTCTTCATTTTCTCCTGATGTGATAATATCCGTCAGACTTGCTGTTACGCCGGATACATTATCAATATTTTCCAGCTGCCCTGCATATTGATTTCCGATGGATCCTATTTGTTCACATTGGGCTTGATAGGTATGTTCTGACTTTAGTTCAGTAATTACATAGGTCGTATCGTTTAATCCCCACCTGGTTCCTATAGCAATCTCTCCGCTTGTTTCTATCTGCCGAATTGCATAGGTACCAGGCTTTCTTTTTATGCCATAATCCGCAACTACCCGGTCCAGGAATTCGCCCACTGCTGTATCCCCGGATACTAAATCCAGAAATATATTTAGCATAAAATAAGCCTCGGCAAGCTTATATGCCGCCGGAGCTAAAGCATCGTAAATAACGGACCCTTCCCGCTTATCAACATCAGAAGTCACCCTGCCTAGCATGTCCTTAAGTATATTTTCATATGTCATGTTTTCCCACATCAATAATTCACCTCCTTAGTGATCGTGGTATTACCGTAAATACTTGCAACATCAAATGTACAAAGCATTTCATCGTCGGATACACTGAATTGGAAGTTATCCACTCTTTTTATTCTTTCGTCCTGGAGCAGGCATTCCTTGATTCGTCTTTTTATCTCGATCTTTACATAGACAGGATCTTTTCCTATCAGGTTTTCCAGTTCAATCCCATAAGAAAAACTATATACTGGATACTCATACTTTTCTGTACTGAGTACTTTATATATCGCTTGCTCCAGCGCTCTTAATTCATCTGCATAGCCTTGAATTTTATCCGATGTCAGCTGATATGTCTTAGTGGTTTCTACATCCTCAGTAACTTCTAATTCGATGTCGATTTTTTCCGGTATCATTTTACACCACCTCCTCAACTTTATATTCGTAGGAGCTCCCATCTCTGGACAATGTGACTGTACTGCCCTTTCCAATAACGTCCTTATCAATAATCTCAAAGATGTAATACTCTTTCCCGCCATGATTACGAATTAGATTTACTTTATCCCCAAGAGAAGTATGGTTTTTCAAATTCCCCTTAATCAGCTCGTTTGGAATAACAATTTTCTCGCTCATCCGTATTCCGCCGCTTTCTACCGTACCCATTGCAATATTGCAAAGCTTTGCATTATTGATGTAGTTTTGTACAATTGTTTTTATTTCCTTTATCATATGGCGACCTCCAAACTCATCGTGTGAACGGGTAAAAAATTATGAGTAACCGAAGTTACAAACAATTGTTTATTCAATTTAATCCCCTCTATGTAGGCATAAAAACTTGATCCAGCGCGAACGGAAGTATCACCTAGACATTCCAGGCTTAGAGTTTCAACCTCGTGGTTATACAGCCCCAAAAGTGACTTGGCCCTAGATTTTGCTTGGGATATATTGGTATCCTTGTCAACGGATTCAAAGTATTGTAAGAGACCATATTTTTCAATAGAGCTATTCCTATCCTCTACGATCATCTGACCAGATTTTCCTTCATCGCCCTTGACATAAATCTTAATGCGATTATAGAAATCATCATCAATCGATTTTTCGTATTTATAATCATAGCATAGGCTTTCATCCCCTAGGATCAGATTCAGTTTCATATCCGCAATATCTCGGAGTGTGACCGCACCAAATGCATCATATAAGCAATACTTTCTGCCTGTGCTTTTCAGGGTTTCACCAATGCCATCGTAAACGATATCAAGCCATGTCTTACCGTCTTGTACTACGGTAGCCAGGACATATTTTGTATCGGCTATTATTCCGGTGCGCAAACCAAAGTAAGTGCACATTCGCTTTGTCAGTGTGGTAGCTGTATCTTTCAGTACCACTATTTCATCTTTCGCCTTGCAATACCTTAACTGGTCGTAGGCAGTAACGCTTATCTCTTTTTTCTTTGTATGGCCATGCTTGAAAATGATTCCGGAAAATATATTTGCACCATTATACTTAAATTGAACCGGGCTGCCATTCTCAATTTTCAAGTCATCATCTATATAAGAAAATTCGAGCTTGCTGCATCCATCATTCAATCTATCGTTCCATGATATGGACTTAACAAGCTCGCTGATCTCATATATTTTCTCATTGGTTTTCACCAAAAATTCCATCAAAGCCTTCCACCTCCTGATGAATGCGTTCTCCCGGAAGAAGAAACTCCACCGGTGTATTTCGGAAGCTCAGGTTCTTTTTTTACCGCTTTAGGCAATGGAGCGGAATATTTTGAAAATTCATTCGTCGAAGGGATTTTAAGTTTCCATCCGATATGTATAACTGCGGGGTTTTTAATCTTATCCTTATTTGCAT
Organism: Lachnospiraceae bacterium; assembly: GCA_015057615.1. Taxonomy (GTDB): domain Bacteria; phylum Bacillota; class Clostridia; order Lachnospirales; family Lachnospiraceae; genus Mobilitalea. The sequence continues at coordinate 9,200 of SVEA01000066.1, forward strand.
TATAGATTCTATTACATTTTGTACCATCACCGTAATATTTTTTTGCAATCCCCCATAGCGTATCACCGGACTTAACCACATAAGTACCGGTGCTTTTCGGATTCGTCTCTTCTTTTGGTACCTTCTTCTTTTTTGCCTTTTTCGTCGTTCCTGAGGATGGTGATGTTTCTTCTACATCAACAATAGCCGGTCTCTTACCAAATTCCCGATATTCCAACAGTTGAAAGGAAACGTATTTATCTCCCTCTTCGCCTGCTTTTTCAGTAATTGACAGTTCTTCTATGAGAACCATTACACTATCGCCGGTCCTATCAGCCTCACCCTCTTCTTTTCCATCAGGACCAAAAACAAAACGTATCGGTAATAAATTATCTCGGTTTTCCTTCAATATCTTCAAAAAAGAATAGGCGCTCTTAAATTCATCCGGCTTATTGATATAATGATATTCTTTATGTGGAAACTCAACCTCAAAAGAAAATTTCCGAAGCTCCATATGCGTTGGAACCACGATCTGACCAAGCTCCAATATCTCATATTTTCCAACCGCTTGAACACTGGTTTCATTAATTTCCTCTGGATTTACTGGAAGCCGGTATGGTTCATTATCAAATTCAAAATATACTACATAACCCATCAATAAGCCCCCTCTGCAGTCATTGCTATCTCTTCTTGCAATATCGTCTTTATTCTTCCAGCTACTGCATCCGCATCTGCTGTTTCGTGTACATCTCCAAACTGCACGCTGATATTTGGTGCTAGCGTGGCAGTATTGAATTTATTGATATAGTCCCGTTCTGCTATGTCTCTTAAATATTTTATATCCTCATTGGGCATATCAACTTCTACGGCTCCACCCGATCCTATTCCTTCGATAATGGTTGGCTCATAGGATGTCCTTTCCGGCTGAAACCCCGTTGGATCATATGTTTCCCCTTCCTTTCCGAGTTGACTTCCTGTGAACTTATTCATGTTACTTTTTAGTTTGTTTAATATTTCCCGACCTTTTCCATCGCCAGCCTCCCCGCTCTCCTTATAGCCCTTTCGATTCAATCCAAAATCAGAAGCACTCAAATCCAGGTTATCCATTACTTTCTGATAATTCTCATCTGGTGCAAGTTCTTTAACCGCTGTATCTGCCATACCTTTTAACCCTGATCGCCAGTTTGCCACGGTATCTGCCATTTTTGAACCAAATACAAAATCAAGTGCTGATGCAATTTTTTCCAAAAACGCAAGAACCCGATCGGCCATTCCCTGAAACAGATAGATTACCGACGAAACCGGATTTGTAAATACATTGCCAATGAAGTTTGCGATATCTATAAATGGATTGACAAGAAAGTTGATTAACCCAAGGATAAATTCAAATAATCCAAGAGATAAATTCCATATTGCTGCCACAGTCATTCCTACGATTCCTCCAATTACGCCAAACACATCCTCAAAAGTAACGCCCGCCTCAATTAATCCGTATAAAATTAACGCTAGGATACCAATTATCATTAACATCGGAGCTAGGGCAATTCCCCATCCTGTTGCTGCCATATAACCTGATTTTAATGCGGCTATACCAGTCGCAATAAATTTTGGACCCAGGGTAGCGGCCAGATATATACCCGTTGCTATTAAGACTGATTGTATTAGCGGCCAGTTACTCACAACGAAATCAATCAAACCACCGATTGCGAGCGATATGAGGTTTATCCCTACAGTAACTCCATACATAAGATTGTTAAAACTGTCGCTTTTCATCAGCTCATTTACCTTCCCAATAATCGGTCCGAGCGCTTGAAGCCCAGCATTTTTTATTTCATTCCATACATCTGCAAATGTCATAGGCATACCTTCAAATTTTTCATTGATTTCTGTTCCAGCCATTAACATCGCATTTTTGATAATATCAGAAGTGATTAATCCCTCGGATGCCAGTTTCATTAGCTCTTCTTTTGATTTGCCTGTGTATTCTGCAATCGCATCCGCAATCATCGGTGCATTTTGCATGATGGAGCTAAACCCATCTTCTTGCATTTTTCCTGCATCCATCGATTGGGTAAGCTGGTCCATAGTAGTCTGCTGATTCTGCGTGCTTGAGCCGTCGATTCGGAACGATTTGTTCATTAGCTCTGTAAATGCAATCAGTTCATCATTTGATTGGAACGTATCTCCTGCAGCTGATCCCATCTTTCCAATAAAGTCTGCCGTATCCGAGTACGACCCCCTGGATCGATCCGCAGCAGCAAACACTTTATTTTGAAGCTCTTCTTGTGTCTGTGATCCATCATTGATAAAGTTCAGCCTTTCTGAGGTATTGGTAAATTCATCTGCTATGTTCATACCTTTCATAATTGTTTCTTTATTGAAGTATTTTTTTAATTTACTACTTACCGAACTTGCATTTTTCCCCGTATCTTTTAGCGTATCATTAAGTTTATCAACTGATTTACTCGCTTCTAGCATTTTATCCGTTGACTCCGTTAATTTCTTTTCTATGTTACTTATTGCAGATGAAGCATCGGAAAATAATAAAATCATTGTATTAAAGGTTACGATTATCTTCTCCCCCCCTTCACTTTCATTTTTCTTGCTTCTTTTTTATCGTTGTCCGTCCTGACAATAATGCTTGCATAAGTAAAAGCTCTTTCCTTATTGCCCATTGGTTCGTCAGCAGAACATATTCCGAGCAGCACCCCTGCCCGGATATGTAATTTTTGTAATGCAAAGTGAGCCAAATTTGCCTCCGGATCACCTTGCAAGATTAGTTTTTTGCTTCTTCAATATCCTCATTAATATCAGAATCAAGTCCGCTTAATTCTTGAACAGCCTGCGCCAATTCTGCATATTCGCCAACATAAAGCATTTTTTGAAGCAGGGTTGATTCACCTAGAACGCCATATGCTTTTTGCAGCTCTGCATTTGTCAGATCGGGAAATACAACCGCACTTGCCGTCATGGACTGCACATATTCCGCTCTGTCAAAGGTTTCATTGCCTTTTTTATCCCTCTTTGTAAACTTCTTAATCAGAAGTTTATTTTCTTCCTGGGTAATCGGCCTTATTATGAACGGAACGGATTTCCCATCTTCTACAAATCGATTTGACACGATTACCTCTTTGTTTTCCACTACGATAGGATTTAAAAATGCATTTAATGACTTCATAACTATTCTCCTTTCAAAAAGGGGCTGATGCAATAACGGTTTTTGATACAAGGAGGTCAGTGACCTTCCTTCACACACAGATCGAAAGACAGATCATTCCCTTTGTATGCCTTAATCGTACAAACTTCTAAATTTATTCGCTTATAGTAATGTCTTGCAAGTTTTTTGCGAGACTATTCACACAAAAATGAACAATCTATCTTTCAAACAGTGCATTACAGGAAGATCACAGACCTCCTTATATTTTTGTGTTTACGTCGCAAAGCCCCATGATTTTTTATTATCTGTAATTCTCAGGCAAATTGAAATAACTAAGTACATCGATGTCATCAAATGAAAAATCCGTATCGATTGTGATCGGATCATCGGATTGATCATCAATTGTAGCAACTGGAATTGTATTAAGTATTACATTAAGCAACTGTACTTCCTGCGCTCCAATCGTGGACTGCGCATCTTCGTTCTTCACTTTCAATTTTAACCCACCGCATTTACCCTCTTTAATATAGGTAACGGCTAATCGAAGCATATCGGAGTTCATGAAGTACATTGTCATACTTCCGGTTCCCTCTGCACCTACCACTTTATGCTGGGTCATTCTGTGCCCCAGCATCCGCCTGCTCTGAACAACCAAGTCAAGCTGTGCCTTCAAGCTGGAGATCTCAAACAATTCTCGATTGGATCCGTTAATGGTGATATACGCTATCCCCTCTTTCGAGGATATGGTATCCGCTAATCTTACATAATTATCCGCCATGATTTTGTCCCCTTTCCTTAAGATAAGTTCACTGAAATATAAATCTTCTCAATACTGTCAACTGGCTGTATGTAGCAATCAATAACGACCGCTTCGGAAGCAGTTCCGGCTGTGATCGTCACATCCTCCGGCGTAAAGCTTTGAACCGCTCCAAGTCTCTGAAGCTCATTGAAGTATTCAATCAAGGTTGCTCTGAGTAATGATCTGCCATCTACATTGTTATTCACTTTTCCAACATAGTTGGATTCGAAAATCTCCATAATGTCATTATTAATACCATCAATTGTACGAATCACGCGATTCTTTCTAAATGTAGTGCCTTTTTCAACCGAATTCGTAGTCAATGAGTTAATATCATATACTGCAGTAACATTCTGTGCAGTATCTACTTTGAATATAAATTCACCCGCAGAAATAGCAGCTTCCATCTCCGTTTTTGTCATGCGAGGAACGACATCAATCGCTCCGTCATATTTTCTGCCGGTATTCGATTGGCTGATATTTGCACCTGCTGTAATCCCGCCTGCCCATGCCGTACATTCTGCCGGAGTAAGCTCTGTTTCATCCGATAGCTTCACACCCTGCGTAACATTGATGATTGCTTCATTATCAGCAGCATAATTAGCCATAACCGCCTGGATCTTAATTCCCTCTTCCGAACGCATCCTATCGATCCAGGTGCCTATCGCAGCTTTGTTCGCCTCGAACGCAATTCCGTCGTAAGGATATATTACTACATCAAAATTCTTGGTCATAAGTGTTGCTAATGCAGTATCGATTACATCCGCATTATGAGCCGTGCCCAAATTATATACAAGCACCGTCTTAGCCCCTTTAAGAGCTTCATTCACGAGCTTCTTATCTGCACTCGTAACCCCTTCCGGATACTTGCTTTGGTCTAATGCTGTAATAGAATACAGTTCTCCGACTGCACCTACGCTCATCTCCTGTAATAAAACGACAACACCTCTGTCACCTGGTGTAATGGATAGCGGAGCATTGGTCCGGAAATTAAGGTAAGCGCCCGGAAGAACTTTATTTTGAGTTGTCCATGTTCCTGTCATATTTCACCCTTCTTTCTTTAAATTGATTAGTCCGACAAAAGCCTTCTTAACAAATCGTCTTCACCAATTTGCACAAATCAAGGTAAAACTTAAGTAATAGGAAACAATATTTTACTACGCAACTGTTTGAAGTCGTTGGTACTTAGATCATGTGTTTTATGATCTTATGTACCATTACGTACTTCAACCCAAGTACTGCGTTTTATGCAGTGCTTTGCGGAACTGCGTGTTGCGAATGAAATTTGTTTTATATTACTTGTCAACACATATAATTGTGCAAATTGACGAAGTCAATTATAAATCGGCTTTTGTCACTCATATCTTTAAATATTGGTATTCGTATTTACTGTTTTGGTCTGCATTGGTACTCCGGTTTTAATAATCATTTCTGAATAACTCACATCGAATGTAAGATGCAGAACCTGATTCGTAATACTAGAATTCTTATTTCGCGTTTTAAATGTACCCACAAAATCAAATGCACGGAATAGATCTTCCTGTTTCTGTAAACAGTCCCTTTTTATTTCTGCTGCTCCTTGATCGGAGAAATAAGCTACATCAAAAGATACAACGCTTTTATATTTCGTATTCATTCTTTTGCTGTAATCCTGATTGGTAACCGAGACTAGAAATGCCGGTTTCTTCAAATCCTCTGGAGCATCTTCATCGTAGCGTTGGTACCCGGTCGGGTAAATTTCCAATAGCTTATTAAGGATTGCCTGTTTTATTTCACTTATTATACCTTCTGCCTCCTTTCAAGTTTGTTCTGCCAATGTGTATGGATGCAAAATCTTTAACTTGAATCGCCTCTACTACACTTGCTATACTGGCATAATCATTCCCTCTTTTCTTTTATAATTTTGTTAACCGCTACCTTCCCCTCCTTTCCATCGCCATATTTCTATCTGTGGTGCCTCCCCCACTGCGCTGCAGCCACCGCATTCCGCAGTAGCAAAGAGTTTGCCAAGGCAAACTCTCGCGCCAAGCGCGTTCAGCCGCAGGCAGATAAATACCTTACGCACGAATGCGTCATCCCAATGCGGACTATGCTCGCATGGAGGTTTTTTGTCATATAGGATGCAATTTCTTATACGACAAGAAAGAGTGAGCATTTTTCATTGAATAGGACGAGCCTTCCGATTCAATGAAAAGGCACTCCGGAACAATACCGGAATGCCTTTCTTATAGGAAGTATATGAATAGCTACTCTCTGGGGAGTGGAGGAAAATCATCTCCAGGCTAGATGGCTGGTAACCTTTAAGGTGTCCATCATTAACTCCCTGTATGTTATTTTCCTCAGTTTAAACTATAACACAGCTTATCGGGACAATTGGGACAAACCTCAGTTTGATGCTGAAAATCTCTGAAATTCCTTTTTTACGCTATCCTCGGAAGCCATTCCGCCCATTCTCTGCGCCACTTGAAACCACCTTAAGCCGTCTATAAACCGAAATCTAAGGATTCGTCTTATTCTGCTGTCTGTAAGCGACTGTATGTATTCTTCCACATCATTTGTCATCGTAAGCAAATCCAATTCTGCATTCTCAAGCTGCGCCTTATAAAGGCATAAGATTGTTTTCTTCCTGCTATATTCCGGATAGGGAAATCCAGATATCTTGTAGCGCTGGGTTCCGCCATAGCCACCCTTAACGAAATCAACTACTTCTCCCTCTTCCTCGATTTTTGCTATCTCCCGTTCCTTCGTAGCTATTCTCCGCCGAATATCCTTTATCTCTTCCTTTAAATCACAATATTGTACTAATATATCTTTGGTCAATGATTTCATCCTCTCTCTGTATCTGCCCGTTAATAATTGCTCTTCTTTCACTTGCGTGAGCTTTCACTTTGTGCTAAAATACACCTAGATATAATTTGTTATGCGCTCACTTTGGTCCTGCCAGACCGAGTGAGCTTTTTTCTTTTCCAAAATCTCCTCCTGCACCATTGGCAGTCTGTATCCTTTTATTTTCACTATATTTACCAAAGTTTGTTCCGTACCTTCCTATGTATTGACAATTTTAGCTTTTCGTTATAGAATCAATGCAAACATTTGTTTGTTATACTACTTTTTCACGGGCGAATAAGTAATCATAATCATATTCCGGGAAGAACACTTTCTTGATTTTTGCTGCTTCATCAAAATAGAAGCCACAGGAAACCAATCCATTTAGTTTATCGCTTATTGTTGCCTGTCTACATTCAAGCAAGCCTGCAAGCTGTACCGCCGTTACTTTTTTTACTTTCATTGCGGTTAGCAAATTTTTGTACATAAGATTTCTCCTTTCCATGTTTTCATATTTACGTAGTTCCGCAAACTGTAATTCAAATATACTCGTAATTCCGTGTAATGTCAATGTAAAATTTGTGGATCTCCGAATTATTACGGAGTTACGTAAAATTTCCATTTACATTATTCGTAATATCGTATATAATAGTTTCATCTTAGTTACGAGGTGTTTAAAATGGAAAAAGCAAAAATCTTAGAGCAATTAATTAAAAAAAGCGGCTATACCGTGAGAGCATTTGCCAAGAAATGCGGAATACCGGAAAGCACCCTATATACCATTTTGAAAAATGGTGTAGGCCGCGCAGCAATGGATAACATCCTTATTATTTGCAAGAACCTGGGTATCAAAGTCGAAGATCTGGACGCAATGGCGAAAGGATTAGAAAAAGCAGAACCTACCTATGATGATTTACAATATCTTATTGCTCGTAATGGTAAAAACCTATCCACAGAAGAAAAGATGAATTTAATCAAAATGCTATCCGAATTATAAGAGGGTTACGCAATGGATTACGAACACATAAAATCAGCAACGTTGAAGGTATTTATAGACTGTAACGTAAAATCATTTCCTATTGATTGTTTTGAGATATTAGAATTCTATAAATTAAAGGCGCATTCCTATGAATCACTGCCAGCTAAATTAAAAGAATATTGTATAAAATATAGTGATGATGCTCTAAATTATAAGGATAAAATATGCTACAACAGTGATCTTCCTCCGGGTCGTATTCGCTTTTCATTAATGCATGAGCTTGGTCACGTTATACTAAAACATAGTCAAAATCGAACACAAGAACTTGAACAAGAAGCTAATTTTTTTGCCAGTAACATTTTAGCGCCACGTATGGCCATACATTACGCAGGATGCAAAAATCAAAACGACGTCTCTAAATTATTTCACATCACGGACGAAGCGGCTCATTACGCTTTCGCTGATTACAAGCGATGGCACCGCTGGACAATTTACCACAAGATGAACTCCTTTGATAAGGCTATGTATTCTTATTTTTATAATGTAGAGCAAGAAAAATTTATATATAGCGTCAAGCGATGTGCATTTTGTGAGCATGAAATATTTAATTCACCCGAATACATATGTAAAAAATGCAATATCTCCAATTATCATCAGCCGCAGGAAATCGCATATGATACCGATTTATTAATTGCAGAAAGTCAATGGTTGTATGGAGGGATTGGGTGAAATTTAAAGGCTGCCTTTTGGGAAATTGCTTTCCTAACGATCGTAATTTTTTAAAAGCAGCCTATCTATCTTATTATCCATTATTCATCCATCATTCTTTTCAAACTTTCCCTAACTGATATTTTATTAAATGCTTCGTAACAAATCCGACAAACCCTCTCATTATATCCATCTTTGTATTATGACTGCTTTGTACAAGGGGATAAGGACTTTTTTCATAAGTTTCAAATACTACTCTCTTTTATTTACATTGAATAAAGCATTTACTACCATCCATAATCCCGGGAAGAAATTCATAATCTGCCATACCCCTCCGCCGACGAGACCAAACTTCGGTATAAGACGAAGCTTTGCATCCATGCTTCTTACATCATCAAACCAAACGACATGGTCTACCCCGTCTGCAGCCGTGTATTCATAGAAAGGGCTCTGTGCCGTCTCGTCAAACTGTATGGTTGCTCCATATTGCGCAGCCCTGGCAATGGCCTCCTGGTTTGGAAGAGATTCTGCCATAGTTTCTCCCTGAACGAAAGGAAGCGGCCAGTCATAGCTGTAGTTCGGAATTCCCATTAATATTTTATTCCGGTCGATTACCGATACACCATACTCCAAAACCTGTTGCATTTTATCAATCGGAGAAGTTGCCATTGGTGGACCAAAGGTATATGAACATACATGTCATAGGTCATTTTTATTTTACAACCTCATATTTTACGATTTAAGGCGGGCATGGTCTTAGCCCACCATTCTCACCCGCCTTTTTGATTTCAATCAAATTTTACTCTATAGGACAAAGCTACAGCTATGCCTTTCTACCCTCTGCTAGAGCCTCTCTCGTACTCTTGCCTATCCTAGTCCCGTCATCTTTCATATGTTTCCCCCAACCGAGCTGATCCCAGTAAATTAGTATAGCGATTCTGGTCTTCGAACCGTAATCCCCATCTACTTTTAACCCCGGGTACCAATCCGGTAGCACAGCATTAAGCTTTTCCTGCGCCCACTTGATATCTCTTGGATCGGATTCCGGTGTAATCGCTTTATCCGGTATGTAATCTTTCGGTATATACTTAATACCAGTATATTCACATACTCCCTGGCAGATCTCCTGTGCGCATTCTTTCCAGAAAGCCTCATTAGTCATCAGCTCTGCAGCTTCTCTCAAGTTCGTCATAAAAGCAAGCTCACAGAGGATAGCTGCCTTAACGTCCATGTTGTTGCAGTTGCACATTGCCAGGCTTGCTTTTGACACTCCGCGATTGGTTTGTTTAGCACCCTCCGTAAGCTTGTCTAGTACGATTTTAGCAAGTTTCTCTGACTGTCCGGGGTGTTTGTCATGTATGTAAATCCCTACCCCATTTGCGCTGTTAAAGGTCTTACCATCCCCGAAAGCATTAAAATGAATACTAATGCTATAATCACAATTTGCCTTTGCAATTGCTCTCTGGCGGTCTGATAAAGGGGTGTCCGCATCGTCGTAAGCATTATCATCATCCCAGCCGGTACGCATGGTATCAAATCCGCAGCGTTCCAGCTCTTTTACTAAAAAATTAGCAACACCGACATTGGCATAATGCTCCCGGTATTGCTCTCCTTTTATGATATCAT
>SVEA01000067.1 GCA_015057615.1 Lachnospiraceae bacterium
ATTCGGTATATTCGCAGCTTTATACATCGCATCATTATTCTGATAATTCGTTTGATATGTTACTTCCTGTTTTCTATTGTTATCCTGCGCCTTCGCATAATTTCGATATTCGTTCATCATCAAGTTTTCCAACATGAATTGCCCTCTTTTCTAAGTATTGTACTGCCTAACATTTTTCATGATTATGAATAGGAACTAGACAAAAAGATAGCTAAAAAAGAAGAACTACCACGATAGCAATTCTTCTTAGTTATTATATGAATTTTCCTAAATTTTATTCGAAATTATCGGTCGGGCAAAGAATACTTTGTAAGCATTTCATTCCTTTTCCTGTTTCCAATAGGATTTCATATCTTTATTCTCTAAATCCAGGATGAAGTTGCGCTTTAGCCTCAGAAAATATTCCAATTCCTTTAATATCTGGAACAAAATGGCGCGATATTCGAACTCTTCTCTGGTTTTCGGAAGCTGCTCCTTTCGATAATAGCCATATAATTGCTCCATCTCCTCAAGTAATTCCTTGACATTATTAAGCTCATGAAAGGAATCTGCAACCCGATTCATAAAATCCGTAATCGGAATTGTCTGCTGTAACACGACCGGTATCTGATCAATATGGTGGCTTATCGTTTTAAGAACATCAATCTGCAACTTTCGCATTTCAAAATACGATACTAAGTATCTGGTATCCGCAATTAATGTATTCCCTGAGTTCTCGTACGCTCTTTTTAGCAGGAGGGAAAGATTGCTTTCCAACTGGGTAAAATCCGTCTTCGCTGATTTATGAACTGCCGCCTTTGTCAACTCATTATCCAATTGATATAAATACCGGCTTTCCTCCGGAATAAGACAGGCAGTCTTCTCTTCTAAAGCATTTGCAAGACTTCTAAGAATTTTCTTCATCTCCTCCTCAAAAGCCAGTTGCTCTATCTGAATCTGCTTCCTGTTTTTCGGCATGATTAGATTAATCGTAATTCCAATTCCCATACCGATCAGCAGTAATGCCACTTCATTTAAAATCATGGGAAGATCCATTCTCTGTTCAATCAAAAAATGGGTTGTCAAAACCGCATTCATCGAGATCCCATCCTGTAGTCTCAAAGCATTGCAGAGTGCTACAAAAAGCAGGGCAAATCCTCCGAATGCCGCCGAAGTATATCCAAAGCCGGTAAATATCCCATAAGCAATAAAAACAGCCAATATAAAGGCAAGTATCCTTCGAAATGCAATTGAGATCGTCTCTTTCTTCGTATTCTGTATGGTCAGTAATGTTATGATTCCTGCAGATGGGCTATAGGCAAGACCAAAACGGCTGGCAAGAATAATTGCCAGAGCAGTACCGATGCCTGTTTTTAATAGATACCATAGATTTATGTTATGCAATTTATTTTGCAATCTGTTTTGCAATTTACCTGCTGGTTTTGTAATCGTTCTCATCCCCTTTGTAGGTAAGCATATACCAGGTGTATGATAACACGGTCCTAGTGTTTCATCAAGATGTAACTTCCTATCATTTAATAAATACAATAACAACTCCCAGAAGAAGCAGACCGCCTACGATCAATGTCAAGCCGCCGAAAACAAACGAAACGATATTATTCCTATGAAAATCCTTATTGTAAGGATTTCGTTCTCTTTCCTGCCGGGTAACTTCGTTACTTAGATACGATATCATATTAGCATTATCCTGTCCGATTCCATTTATGTTCATTCCGGACGGATTTCCTCTCATTGAAGATAAAATGCCAAGGAAGGTCAGCAGGATGCCCTCATAGGTCATCACATCCTCTATCCGACAGTTAAATTGCCGGGAGATCAAGAGACCCGCTGCATAACCGATTCCAAGATAGCAAAAGCCAAACAGCAGCACAAGCAAGAATTTTTTAAGAATACGCTGAAAATTTGTTTTCATAGAGTATTATCCCTCATTTCTGCGCGGCATATTGCGCATCATCGAGCTTGTAGATGCCGCGCAGACACAAACTCTGTGGGGATTAAAGTCATTGCGAAGCTCTTTTATTGAAGCAATTATGTACACATAGCGATCCAATCAGCTATACAATCAAGGTTACACAATTTGTTGGTATTTTGCATTTTATAATTGATCGCATTTTATGTAATATATTACCATCATACTATCACAGCCGTACCATTACGTCAATAAATGAAAGGAGAATCCGAATTAAAATACGATTAGAAGCGGTTACCCTTTTTTAGAATCAAAAGAGAAGGCATAGATGAAACGAAAGCCTTCTCTTATTGTCAAATTTATAGCAATCTTTATTTGGGAATTTATTGCAATTGGGAAAGCCCCTGCTCAATATCTGCAATAATATCATCAGCATTTTCAATACCAATGGACATACGGATGAGATCCGGTGTAATACCGCACTCTACTAACTGCTGATCCGTAAGCTGTCTGTGGGTGGTGCTTGCTGGGTGAAGAACACTGGTTCTTGTATCCGCTACATGAACGACGATAGCAGCCAGCTTTAAGCTGTCCATAAGCTTCATCGCAGCATTTCTTCCTCCTTTTACTCCAAAGGAAATAACTCCGCAGGAACCATTCGGAAAATATTTATTTGCTAGATTATAATATTTATTACTCTTTAATCCAGGATAATTCACCCAGGAGATTTGTTCATTCTTTACAAGATATTCTGCAACCTTTTGCGCATTGCTGCAATGGCGCTCCATTCTTAGATGAAGGGTTTCCATGCCCAAATTTAGCAAAAATGCATTGTTCGGGGATGGTGTTGATCCCATATCACGCATTAGCTGTACCCTTGCCTTGGTAAGGAAAGCGGCTTTCCCGCAGTCTCTAGTATAGACCATTCCATGATAGGATTCATCCGGTGTCGACAACCCGGGGAATTTACCATTATCCCAATTAAAGCTGCCACTGTCTACGATAACGCCGCCCAAGGAAACCGCATGTCCGTCCAGATATTTTGAAGTGGAATGGGTCACAATGTCTGCTCCATATTCTATCGGTCTGCAATTTACTGGCGTTGCAAAGGTATTATCAATAAAGAATGGAATGTTATTATTATGGGCGAGTGTAGCAAACTTCTCAATGTCAACCACAACTAAAGCCGGATTCGATATCGTCTCTGCAAATACCAGCTTCGTGTTCTCTCGGATTTCCTTTTGTAATTCATCTAAAGATGCATCCGGGTCAACAAAGGTTACCTCGATTCCCATTCTTTTCATCGTTACACCAAAGAGATTCAACGTACCGCCATAAATTGTGCTTGTAGAAATAAAATGATCGCCGGCGCTGCAGATATTTAAAATAGCGATCATATTCGCTGCCTGACCGGAGGAAGTACACATCGCTCCGATTCCTCCCTCCAATGCAGCAATCTTTTTTTCTACCGCATCTACTGTTGGGTTTGCTAATCTGGTATAGAAGAAGCCTTCCTCTTTCAGATCGAATAATTTTCCTACCGTTTCACTTGAATCATATTTATAGGTTGTGCTCTGGGCAATCGGTAAAACTCTGGGCTCTCCATTCTTCGGCTGATACCCTGCCTGCACACATTTTGTTTCAATATGATAGTTACTCATGCTATCCGTCCTTCCTTATGTACTTTTTTGCAATCATATAATATACAAAATAAATTGTCAAGCCAATTCACTTTAATACAGTAATGTGCTTTAACGTGATTTGTAAGATTTATAAGGAAATGGCTTTTCCCCGAAAAAATTAAGGGTTGTTAAAATGTGAATATTAAAAGGGAAGCTGTGATATTCCTATAATGCACTGTTTGAAAGAATATTACAGCTTCTCTTGTAATCACTAGCAATTTTTATTTGGACAAAGCCTTTTCTTTACTTTTCGTCCTTTACTTCAATCTTACGAATTTCCTTCGTACGGATTTCCTTTGTAATTTCATCTATAAAGGTAGCAATAGGCTTTTGTCCTTCCTCACCGAGGTAACGGCTTCTTACGGAAACAACGCCCTCTTCCTCTTCCTTCTGCCCTACGATCAGCATATAAGGAACTCTATCAAGTCTTGACTCCCGAATCTTGTAGCCAATCTTCTCGGCTCTTTCATCCACGGTTACAAGTACACCATTGTTTTGCAGTTCCTCTTTCACTTTATTCGCATAATCATGGTATTTCTCAGAAATCGGTAAAATTCTTACCTGCTCCGGACATAGCCAGGTTGGGAATAGACCTGCATATTTTTCAACCAGCCATGCAAGCGTTCTTTCATAGCAACCGATGCTTGTTCTATGAATAATATAAGGACGCTTCTTCTCGCCGTTTGCATCAATATAGAACATATCAAAACGTTCCGCCAGGATAAAGTCTAATTGGATGGTGATCATCGTATCTTCCTTACCATAGACATTCTTCGCCTGGATATCCAGCTTCGGGCCATAGAAAGCAGCTTCTCCTTCCGCTTCGGTAAAGTTAACGCCATTATGAACGAGCAGCTCACGCATCTTGTTCTGCATTTTTTCCCAATCTGCTTCATTACCAAGATATTTTTCTTTATCATTCGGATCCCACTTGGAGAGACGATAGGTAACATCATCTTCAAGGCCCAGTGTCTTTAAACAGTACATCGCCAGCTCAAGACAGCCCTTAAATTCCTCTTCTACCTGCTCCGGAGTAATCACTAAATGTCCTTCGGAAATGGTAAATTGTCTTACACGGGTAAGCCCATGCATCTCACCGGAGTCCTCATTACGGAAAAGAGTTGAAGTTTCACCGTAACGGCAGGGCAAATCACGGTAGCTCTTCTGACTCTGCTTATATACATAGTACTGGAACGGGCAGGTCATCGGACGAAGCGCGAAAACCTCGGAATTTTCATCCTCTTCATCACCGAGTACAAACATTCCCTCTTTATAATGATTCCAATGGTCAGAAATCACGTAAAGATCCTTCTTTGCCAGCAGAGGTGTCTTGGTTCTCATGTAACCACGGCGTTCCTCCTCATCCTCGATCCATCTTTGCAGGGTTTGAATAATTTTTGCACCCTTTGGCATCAGAAGCGGAAGTCCCTGTCCGATCACATCCACGGTCGCAAATAGTTCCATCTCACGACCGAGCTTATTGTGGTCACGCTTCTTAATATCCTCTAAATACTCCAGATAAACTTCCATATCTGCATTCTTTGTAAACGCAGTTCCGTATACTCTGGTAAGCATCTTATTTTTCTCAGAACCTCTCCAATAGGCTCCGGAGGAAGAAATCAGCTTAATTGCTTTGATACCCTTTGTGCTCATTAAATGCGGTCCTGCACAGAGATCTACAAAATCTCCCTGGCGATAAAAGGATATCTCTGCATCCTCAGGAAGGTCCTCGATCAGCTCTACCTTGTAAGGCTCCTCTTTATCCTTCATTAATTGAATTGCTTCCCCTCTGGGGAGAGTAAAACGTTCCAGCGCTTCGCCTTCCTTAATGATCTTCTTCATTTCCTTCTCTAATGCATCAAGCGCGGGACGGTCAAATGGTTCGCAGTCAAAATCATAATAGAAACCGGTATCTATGGAAGGTCCGATTGCTAATTTAGCATTCGGGTATAGTCTCTTCACTGCCTGAGCCAATACATGGGATGTCGTATGACGATACGCTGCTTTTCCTGCCTCATCATTAAATGTCAAAATATTTAACTCACTGTCCTGGTCTACGATTGTCCGCAGATCAACCACCTTACCGTTTAATTCTCCAACGCAAGCCATTCTTGCCAAGCCACTACTGATATCCTGCGCAATTTCATATACGGACATCGCTTTTTCATACTCTTTGACAGAACCATCTTTTAACGTAATCTTCATAATTCAACCTCATTTCTGTGCAGCTTTCTGCATAGCATGGAGTTTGTGGATGCTGCACAGACACAAACTCTTCTGTGAAAAACATATTTTTCACAGAAAACAAAATTTAGCTTTCTGCCTAATCGAGGCAATTTCAAGTATTGATTCGAACATCAAAAGCTTTCCTAACAAATCGGCTTTATCAATTTGCACAATCAATGTAAAACTTAAGTAATAGGAAACAATATTTTACTGAGCAACTATTTGAAATCGTTGGTACTTAGATCACGTATGGTCTTATGTACCATTACATACTTTATCCAAGTACTGCGTTTTATGCAGTGCTTTGGGAGCAACATGTTGCGGGTGAAATATGTTTCATATTTCTTATCAATACATAAATTGAACAAATTGAAGAAATTAGTTTTATAAATCGGCTTTTGACACTTGAAGCAATATTACTTAAAATAATTATCTGCATACAAAAAGCCCGTCTCTTTCGACTTGTTTGTATACAATTCGAAAGGGACGAGCGTATCATTCAATACATCGCGGTTCCACCCTTATTGGTATGTGTTGCACCCACTTCATTCGATTATAACGGAATCACCGGATCGGATTGGGATCACTCGGAGTTAGTTTTCATATGCTTCCAAATAAGACATTTCCACCAAATCATATCTCTCTCTGTAATCTTTCACATACTACTCGTCTCGTCAACGTATTATAAATATTACAATGCTGCTGCATTGTGTTTTGATAAATCCCATTATAGCATTCCTATTTGGAATGTCAAGACTCTACTTTTTCGAATTGATTCAAAAAAGTAATTGCTTTTGCTTTTCCCATTGATTTTGAAAGTATTAATGTACATTTATCCGCCCAGTTCAATGAATTTCTTCAACGTCGATATGGCGAAGTTACGCAATCTATATTATAATATTGGTAAATCATCATAGGACATGAAAATACCCCATAATGTATGGAGACACTTTATATGGAGATATCATCTCTTATGTAGGAAATATTTATTCGTATATGCAAAATTACTTAGAATGTCAAAAGACGATTTGTTAGGAGGCTTTTGACGCTTGAATCAAAAATACTTATTTTAAATTTCAGGAGGAATTATGGCAACACATATTTTAAAAAACGAAACCTTAACGCTACAGATCGCTTCCCTGGGAGCCGAACTGATCTCAATTCGTGATTCCCGAACGAATACCGAATACCTTTGGAACGGAGAGCCTGCGTATTGGAAGCGGCATGCCCCCATCCTATTTCCCTTTGTCGGAGGTCTCAAAAATAAATCCTACCAATATGACGGCAAAACTTATCCCATGTCACAGCATGGATTTGCTAGGGATATGGAATTTGACCTACTTCACAAAACGAATAATGAGATATGGTTTGCACTTTCGGCTACCGAGGAAACCTATAAAAAATACCCTTTTCATTTTCGCTTGGAGCTTGGCTACCACTTAGAAGGAAGAACCATAACCGCTCTATGGAAGGTAACGAATGAAGATAAGAAAACCATGTATTTTTCCATCGGCGGCCACCCGGCTTTTTTCTGTCCGCTAAAAGAGGGAGAAAAGCAAAGTGACTACTACCTGCATTTTGATACGGAGCAGCCACTGCATTATCTATTAATAGATGATACAGGTATGGCGGTGAAGAAACCCTACGGAGAGCAGAACATCTTAAAAACCAACCGGGGACTGCTTTCCATTAATTCCCATATGTTTGATCAGGATGCCCTCATTATCGAAGAAAACCAATGCCATGAGGTATCCTTATGTACCCCTTCTAAGAAACCATACCTTACCGTTTCGTTTGATGCACCGCTATTTGGCTTATGGTCCCCTGCCGGGAAGAATGCACCCTTTCTCTGTATTGAGCCTTGGTACGGCAGGTGTGACAGCAGTGATTTTACAGGTTCGCTAGAAGAACGAGAATGGGGCAATAAGCTGGAAGCCAGCGGGGAGTTTGAAGCCTCCTATTCGATTAAAATTGAGGAAGCATAACAGCTGTATATTGAATACGAATACTTTTCTAGCCATTCTTTGATGTGAGCGTAAAATATACCGCATACATCGGCTGCTTCAACTTTAGCACAAAGAAAAACAAGGGTCTGTAATCTCTTCCTGTAACACATAGATAGAAAGACAAGCGGTTCATATGTCTTTCCATCTGTGTATGAAGGAAGGTCACAGACCCTCTTATTTCGCTATAAGCAATAATGCAATAATCCTCTTTAATTTTTACAAGGAACGGAATAATTTATTTCTTACTTGGACGGAATAAAGGAACCGATGGATGCAGCCACATTACTGATCGGCATGGTTTGTAAGATCACCTTGCCCGGACCGGTAATAACCGTATTGAAGATACCTTCTCCTCCAAATAGCTTATTCTTAACCCCCGGCACTGACTGAATATCCATCTGGCAGCTTTCTGTCATCGCAGCCAGATATCCGGTGTCTACGATAATCTTCTGTCCCGCTTGAAGCTCATATTCAACCGCACTACCATCAATTTCAATAAATACAAGCCCGTTTCCGGACAATTTCTGCATTATGAAGCCTTCTCCTCCAAAAAATCCTGCACCAAATTTCTTCTGAAAATGAACGGAAAGCTGTACGCCCTGCTCCGAAGCAAGGAACGCTGATTTTTGAACAATCATCCCATTCCCCGGTGTTATGTCTAAAGCTCGGATGGAACCCGGAAAGCTAGATGCAAAAGCGATCATTCCATCTCCCCCGACTGCGGTATATCTGTTCTGAAACATAGCTTCTCCGGAAAACACTCTTCCTAATGCTTTCCCGATACCCCCGTTGGTTGTGGTTTCCATCTTAACATTCGGACTCATCCAGCTCATTGAGCCCCGTTCCGTAATCATTGTCTCTCCTGCGGTCAGATTACAGGTAACCACCGGCAACGGTTCTCCATAGATTTGATAATTCATACATTCTACCTCCACGATATTATAAAATGCGATATTATAATATAAGTTCCATAAGTACGCTAAAAATATGTAAAAATATACAGAAGTATATTTAGTAAAATTTCAACAGGACTTATGATACTCTACCTACTATAATATTAACTATTATAGTATAGTGAATGCTGCTTTACTTGGCAAGATTTTCTCTCCAATCTATTACCTTTTGCCTAATTGTGTCGATGCAGCTCGGAGAATATAATTTTTTTAGATGGCACCTGAAAAGCAACCCCCCATAACAAAAAGTCAGGTCTGCATTACACGGTAGTATATGCGACCTGACCCTCAATAATCATTTATTTATATACGCTCATATATTCTCCATGTGCTTCAATTAATTCATCACACATTTTAACAATATCATCGATCGATAATTCCGCAGCGGTATGTGGTTCTAGCATTGCAGCCTGATATATGTTTTCTTTCTTTCGTGTCCTGGCAGCTTCTATGGTCATGAGCTGTGCATTAATGTTCGTCATATTCATCGCTGCAAGCTGTACTGGTAATCTTCCTACATGGCATGGATGAATACCAAGTGCATCAACAAGACAAGGCACTTCCACACATGCATCCGAGGCAAGATTATCAATCAGACCTGTATTTAGAACATTTCCGCCAATCTTTATCGGTGTATTTGTAACAACAGCTTCCATGATATAGGAGGCATACTCCCCGGATCGTTCGTGGGTAATATTTCCGCCCTGCAAGATATTGTCTTTCTCCTGTTCCCAGCCCTCGATCTGTCTTACACATCTTCTTGGATATTCATCCAGAGGAATGTTGAATTTATCAATCAGTTCCGGGTAGTCAGATTTGATGAAGAGAGGATTATATTCGGCATTGTGTTCACTGGATTCGGTACAATAATATCCCAAATGCTTAATATATTCATAACGCACCATATCATTATGTTTTTCGCTTGCATTTTTATTGGCTGCTCTCTCTCTAACTTCCGGATATAAGTCATTTCCATCTTTGTCCCTTAATTCCAGAAGCCATCCCATATGGTTAATTCCAGCAATTAATTCACTTCTGCCTTCCAATTTATCTTCCATTCCAAGATCCTTTAATAAGTTTTCGGAACAAACCTGAACGCTATGACATAAGCCTATGGTTTGAATCTTGGTATACCTTTGCATATAACCAGTGAGAATTGCCATCGGATTCGTATAATTTAGGAATAACGCTTTTGGACAAACCTCTTCCATATCTCTTGCAAAATCTTCAAGTACAGGAATCGTTCTAAGGCCACGCATAATACCCCCAATACCTAAAGTATCTGCAATGGTCTGCCTTAAACCATATTTTTTCGGTACCTCAAAGTCAATAATCGTACATGGATCATAAAAACCAACTTGAATTGCATTGACTACAAAGTTTGCGGACTTAAGAGCTTCCTTTCGATTCTCCACTCCTAAATACGTTTTAATAACCGCTTTGGAATCATTCACATTTTTGTTGATTGCCTTGAGTATAATTTCTGATTCCTGCAACCTTTTTGCATCAATATCATACAATGCAATTTCCGCATTACAAAGAGAGGGTGTACACATGCAATCACCTAACACATTTCTTGCGAATACCGTACTTCCAGCCCCCATGAATGTTATTTTAACCATGAAATTTCCTCCTTACTGTTTGTATTTTATTCCTTTTTATTATATAATGAACTGAAAAACAGTTCATTATCTTTGCTCCGATCGCATATTGCAAGTAAGCTTGCATATGCTCACTACGCTGTTATTGTATAATGAACTAAAAAACAGTTCATTATCTTGGCGCTCCACTCGGAAATTGCAAGCAAGCTCGCACTTCCTCATTCCGTTTTAATTATATCATGAGTAAAGAGCACTCATGATCTTTCGCTCCGACACATATTACAAGCAAGCTTGTATATGTTCACTACGCTTGTTATTATATAATAACCCTGAACTATTAACTATGTATTTTGTTTCATGAACTTGTCATTATGTTGAATTTTATAACTCAAAATAATTCTACGTTATGATGATGGTTTGGTAAAAAATCTTAAATTGAAGTTATTTATGAGTTCATTCGTCATATATAAACTAGGAATATGAATAGGATCGCATATATATATTCAGGTTGGTAAGACCGGCTGACGACGGCTGCTTATAATCGATTTGAGACTTAGATGAAAATAGAGCCTACTTGAATACGTCTATTTTAAGGAGAAAATATCATGAAATCAACAGACCATTTAGATAAACACATTTCCTTAAGTAATCCCCTCACCATCTATCACTGCGGTCATGAGCGATGCAAG
Source organism: Lachnospiraceae bacterium (assembly GCA_015057615.1). Taxonomy (GTDB): domain Bacteria; phylum Bacillota; class Clostridia; order Lachnospirales; family Lachnospiraceae; genus Mobilitalea. The sequence goes on from SVEA01000067.1 coordinate 11,067, forward strand.
CCCTCTCACTCCTTCGGTCCTGCGATCCGGCCTCATTATTTAATTCACTATATTCTCGAAGGGCAGGGTGAATATCATGTGAACGGAACTTCTTACCGCTTGGGAAAAGGGGATGGCTTTCTGATTACTCCCGGGGTAACCACCCTTTATTTTGCAGATAAAACTAATCCTTGGGAATATTGTTGGATCGGTTTTGATGGATATGAAATTAATACACTATTGCAAAACTGCGGTTTATCGCAGAATCATCCGATATTTACGGATACTAGTAAGGGAGCTCTAAAGCAAGATCTTCTTAAGCTAATACGATATTTTACCGAAGGAGTTGGGAATGAATTAACCTTTGTTGGTCAGCTCTATCTATTCTTTTCCCATATACACATTCCAACGGATCGTTCTAGCAAAAAAATGAACGAAGCCTATATTGAAAAAGCATTGAGCTATATCCATAATAATTATACCTATGATATCAAAATTGCAGATGTAGCAAAATACCTTTCGATTGATCGAACCTATCTATACAAGCTATTTATAACCTACAAAAAAACATCCCCGCAGCAATACTTAATTACTTACCGGCTAAGCATTGCACAAAAATTATTGAAAGAAACTGATTTAAGTGTTACCGAAATCGCTTATTCATGCGGTTTTCGGGATGCTCCCTCTTTTAATAAACATTTTAAGAAACATTTGAATATTACACCACTTCAATACCGCTCAAACAAAGATTATTTTCTACCATAAATATTTTGACACTTGATCCAAGTTCAAAATTTAGGAATGATAGAATATTATTCTTACAAGGACATTCTTAATGGAACAAAGAGAAATGGTGGGCATAGAAAAACGGCCACATAAATCGTGTGACCGTTCATTAGCACCTAATTTAGATATTTAACCTGTCCACTTGACAGGCAATGTCATTAAGTTAAGCAAAATAGAATGTTTACATCGATAAAAGTAGATGTAAACGTTCTATTTTTATATTTAATAGTCATATAAAAAAACACTTGACAAATAGTCAAAAATTTGCGGCTCCGCCCTAGAAATATAAAGATTCGGTAGTGTCAAATGATTTATGAGAAAACCGAGTCAA
>SVEA01000068.1 GCA_015057615.1 Lachnospiraceae bacterium
ATACCTATGTATGTCAATAGCAGGCGAATATTCCGCCTGTAAAAAATCAGCATGAATTAATAGTTTATTGAGGTAGCCGTCCCTCATACATGATACTGAGTTCACCGTAGACCTGTCCCCAGTTCCTAAGCGGCAGGTTCCACTTCTTAGTTGCCTCAAAAGTAGATAAATACAGCGCTTTCAGAAGTGCTGTATCACTAGGAAATACGCTTCTTTGGCGGTTCAGCTTCCGGTAAGTCGCATTCAGACTTTCGATGGCATTTGTGGTATAGATGACTTTGCGTACCTCTGTTGAGAATTTAAAAATCGGAGAAATGGCATCCCAGTTTTGCTTCCAGCTTTTCATGGAATTTGGATATTTTTCGTCCCATTTACCGATAACCCTCTCTAGGGCATCAAGAGCTTTTTCCTCATGGGATGCCTGATAAATAGTCTTTAAATCTGCGCAAAACGGTTTCCTGTCCTTGTCAGCCACATATTTCATTGTATTCCGTATCTGATGAACGATACACCGCTGATACTCTGTTTTAGGAAATGCTGCAGATATAGCTTCCTTGATCCCGGTTAAACCATCCGCACAGATAATTAAGATATCTTTTACACCACGATTCTTCAATCCATTGAGAATTGAAAGCCAGTACTTTGAGCTTTCATTTTCGCCTACCTCAATGCTCAATACTTCCTTGTATCCGTCATTGTTAATGCCAAGAATGACATATGCTGCAAGCTTACGGATAATTCCGTTATCGCGTACAGAATAATGGATTGCATCGATGTACAGTACTGGATATGCATCTGAAAGAGGACGTTTCTGCCAGTCTTCAATCTGTGGCATGATTTTATCCGTTACATCTGAAATAAAGCCCTCGGAAGCCTCAAACCCGTAAATATCCGCGAGGGTATCAGAAATCTGTCTGGTGGTCATACCTTTGGCATACATAGAGATAATCTTCTGGTCAATATCTGATATGTCTTTCTGGCGCTTTTTTACCACCTGTGGTTCAAATGTAGATTTGCGATCCTGTGGAACCTGAATATCCATGCTTCCATAGCTACTGTTGATACGCTTGGACTTGTAACCATTACGGTAATCATCGCTGTCAGAGCGTTCTGACTTTTCATAGCCAAGATGGCTATCCATTTCGGCTTCCATCATTTCTTTGATGGTGCCGCCAAGCAGATCCTTGAGCGCGTTTTGAATGTCTTCTGCTGACTGGATGTCATACTCCTGCAGGAGCTGCTGGATGATGTTGCGTTTTCCGTCTGTCATTTGTACCTTGTGTACTGGTTTCTTTTCTCTTGCCATAATAAAAGGCCTCCTATGATTTAATATTTTACCATAGAAGACCTCTATAAAGCCATATTTACAGAAAAACTTTCACAGACTCACTTATATACTCAACTTTCCCAGCAGATATTTCCGAATAAAGTCTGTATAAATGATGCCTGAGACATCATCCAATCAGGCACTTTACTTTTTATGCAAGATGTGATATCTGCAGACAACTCTGAGATATGTTCCACAAACAAAGCCATAAGGCTTTGCAGTGCATTGGTTAAATCCATGTCCTGAATATCTTCACAGAACATGAAAAATAATTCGCCATACGTTTTCTGGTCATTTTGATTACGACGTATCCATTCCAGAATCGTATATCTTGTAAATACAATGGCAGTATGGCTTACCATTGCATCGTAAGTGCGGCTCTGAAATTCAGTGCCAAATTTTAAGAAAGATTTAGATGATTTAAAGAAACATTCGATAGACCATCTATTTCCATAAATACGTACGATTTCGGCATCGTCAAGAGAACAATTTGTGCTTAGAATATATAAACATTCACTCTTTTTGTTACGATTTCGTACGAATACAATCTTAACAGGAATTCCTGTTTTGGTAGTAACTACAAGTGAGCCAAATATGTTTTTAGCACCTTCGAATCGTACAAACTGCTTTAACCCTGGAAGAGTGTATTGCTTACCACAATAGGTGTAGCGTTGCTTAAGTTGTTTTACCATCCCAATGACATCAATGCCAAGTAAAAGGATTTCTTTCAGCATTGGCTCAGTGGTAAACCATGTGTCCATAAGAACATAATCAGCTTTGATACCAGCATTTAAAGCATTTTTTATCAAGAGAATCGCAGCATCCGTTTTGTGCATAATACTTTCTTTTCGAGCTTTAAAACCATTTGTGCGATGATCAATTGTATCAGATATCTCTTGATAACGGTTGCTTTTCTCAGCAGAGGAAAGCATGTTAAAGCCAGTTGGAATGAAACTGTATCCGTCAGACCATCCAAGTGTAAGAAGGGTAAAACCTTTCTGATATTTATGCTCCACATGGTCGTAGACACGTTGCAAGAAGTTCCACAGCTTTGCCTCGGTTACGTTTTATAACAGAATCGTCCAGAACCAAAACCTTTACTCTCTCTGGGCGTGTAAGTGAATGAAACGCAGTAGTAACTTTGACTGCAAGAAGTAAAAGGAATCTACTCCAGTTATAGGATGTTTCATTTAAAAATCGGTAATAAGTGTTTTTTGAAACAGTTTGGTCTTTATGTTTGGAGTTCAGGAAACGAAATAGATTCTTTCCCTGAAAAACTAACAATAGTAAAAATTGAAACACCTCATATGCAGAAATACCACAAGCTTTTGTAATGTTGGATTTTCGAAGCAATTTTCCGATTTGAAGCTCTTTCATAGCATTAGAAAATTTATTTGGGGTATGGTCATTTTGGTTCATTTGATTTATCATAAGATTAGCACCTCTTCTGCGATGGTTTATTTGATGTGGTAATCTTATTATACCAAAGATTAGGTGCTATTTTAATGTCAATGAACCAATTAAAGTAATAATTATGCTTGAAGAATCAAGCATTTTCACCAGCTATGCTGGTGGGAAAGTTGAGTAAATAATATGCACACTATATGAATGCTATTATATAAGTAGTAAGAATATTAGAAATAACCTCCTTACTGCTGTTAGGTGTCACAGCCTGATGGCTGATTGGGACTTGTAGCTCAACAGTCAGAGCACTGGCGGCTGCATAACAAGTACAAGTTTTTTCTGATGAAGAATGGATTCTTGAATAAATACTGACCGGATGATTACTTTTGGTCATGACACAGGCTTCTGTTACATGGTAACCTTTTTCGTAGACATTTTTGTTTTTGCTGCTTTTGGAACCATCCCGGACAGTACCAAGTGCTTCAAACTTGTAGCCATCCAGTTTAATAACATCGCTGTCACGATATGAATTGCTGGTTCCTCCGGTATCCATTTATGAATAGTATGAAGATAGGAGTGTAACGCTTCTTTAGGAATATCTTTATTAAGGTGTCGGGTAAGTCTCTCTACGCTGTTGACTTTTTTGGTATCTTCATGAAGCTGATCCACAATGTCTCTCAGAAGACAGTTTCCGGAAGCCAACATACCATAAGTAATGTCAGCAGTAAATTTTCGGTCTAGCTTGGAAAGTCTGAGAGAAATTTTATTAGTAAAAGATAAAATTTCCTGTTTCATTGTATAAGCATAGGGAATACTCCTTCTTTTTGTTTAGTGAATTATTTAGTGATGATTTAATTTTACATCAAATTGAAGGAAGATTCCTTATATTTTAAGCATTTTAGAAAGATATTTACAAAGTAGCATATGTTTGAGGCTCTGTGGACAAATCTACGAAAACTCAAGTCGTTTTGATGTTGTTATATTCTGCCAAGTGAAGTATAATTATGGAGTATATAAGATAAAAAGGGGGTTTTTATAATGAAATATGAGGCTCCGTCAATAGATTTACCTAGTTTTACGTGCCCAATATGTGGCGTACTGGCAGGCATAGAATGGAGCAGAGCTTATGTTAGAAAGTATGGGGATATGAATAAGATATTTGATTCTTATGTAGAAAATGCATCATATGATTTGTATGTTTCTACTTGTAGAGCTTGCGATGGTGTACATTTCGGGGTTAATGGCAAAATGGTTATGCCAATTACAAGTGGCGTACCAATGCCTAATGAAGATATGCCAGAGAATGTTAAGGAAATATACATAGAGGCAAAAGAAGTGTTACCTCATTCTCCTAAATCTTCTGCTGCTTTACTCAGATTGGCTTTGCAGCATTTATGTAAGGAGCTCGGAGGACAGGGAAACAATATAAATGAAGATATAGCTAAATTTGTACGTGAAGGACTGTCAACTAAGATTCAAAAGGCTTTAGATGCAATTAGAGTTATTGGAAACAATGCTGTTCACCCTGGTACAATAGACCTAGATGATAATAAAGATATAGCAACAATGCTTTTTGATTTAATAAATATAATTGTAAATGAAATGATTACGCAGCCAAAACAAATTGATGAATTATATTCTACTTTACCACAAAATGCTCTTGATGCAATTGAAAGAAGGGATAATCAAAATAACTAGGGCATCAATAAAGAAAGCTAAAGATACTTAAGCATCCTTGAATAGTTTCCGGTTTATTCTTTTGGCTGTATAAAACCACCTTAAATCAGTTGAATTTATACCATGATAGACTTGGTACTACGAAAAATTGGATTGTCAACAGTAATCTAGACATTTTTTTTAAGGGTAATCATCCGGTACTCTCGTGGGGTTAAATATCCCAGAGAAGAATGAATCCGGTGATTGTTAAACCAATTCACATAGTCTGCCAGCTACATTTTAATTCGTATAAATTTGAAAATGTCTGGTTTTGTAGAAACTCGATCTTTATGATTTTAAAGGTTGCTTCTGCGACAGCATTATCATACGGGCATCTTTTGTGACTTAGAGATTGAGTGATTTCAAATGTTTTAAGTATATCCTCAATTAGCTGGTTTTTGTAAAAATCTAATTATTCTTTTTATGTAACATTACTACAATGAAGATAAAGGAAGGATAAATAATGATTTATAATAATATTTATAATTTTAAAAACCCTGTAAGATTTTTTATTGATATTGAAAATCTAATATTTCCTTCAAATATTGCAACATTTAGTATTGATGATTTGTGTTGGAGTGAACCATTAAAGTTTAGAATAAAAAAAGACAATGACAAATATAGAACTCTAAAGATGCCAAATATCTTAAATTTAGTATCAGCTTATGAATATTATAAATCACTCCCTAATTTTGATAACCCACAACAATTAGACCCTGACCATAAGCGTTTATCTCCAAATTTAGATACAGGTGATTTTGCAGCTGGAGAATATGATATACATTTAGAAAATGATTTTAATAGATTATGTATTTATGATAATTTAATTAGAATAGATATTAAAGAGTTTTATGGTAGATTATATACTCACTATATAGACTTTAATAGCCTAGACGAGAGATATATAACAAATCTAAATAAAGGCGCCACAAATGGACTAATTATGGGCAATTACTTGTCACTATATTTTGCAGAGGATACTTTATCAAAGATAAGTGAAAAAATTACTACAGAATTTCAGAATCAGAACATAAATTGTAAATTTTCATATTTTTCAGATGATTTTTATTTTTTCTGTAATACAGAAGATAATGATAAAGTTATTAAAATATTTGATAATATACTAGAAGATTACGGATTGGAGCGAAGCGATAATAAGAAAGAGATTTGGACTTATGAAACTTATAACGCATATAATGTTGTTACGCGACATTGGAAAAGATTAATTGCAACTTGCAATATTAGGTATAATGTCAGAATCAGGGAAAACAAAATGGTCTTTATCAACCAATTATTATACCGTTCATCTAAGTTGGATAATGATAAGCTTAAAAGAGTTTTTATAAATAATTTTTTCAAAACAAAGTATTTTAGAGAATTAGATTTAAGCAAATTTAAATTTAAATACTATGATTATCATCAAATTTGCTATCTGTTAAAGCTCTCGCCGGAAGCTTTGTTATACTCAATGGATAAGTTATCAACGATGCGCGATTTTAAGCAAGAACTTATATATAATTTCTTTAAAGTGCGTTATCGTGAATCTTTGAAAAAGTCATTTTATGAAGTGCAACTTTATTATTATTATGCCTTAAAGTTATTAGAATATAATGATATTATTATAGAGAACAAAAATCTTGTACTTATTTCGGGTAATCAAGTTTTAATTTCATATTATTTAAGTGAGGGTATCTTTGATGTATCAGACATAGCTATTTTAAAAACAAAGAATACGGAAGAATTTTGGTTTCAGAGCTATCATTTAATTCTATATACGAATGACTTACTTTTAGATTTAGAGAATAGTATAGAACAATATCTTATACCAGATGCTACTAAACCAGATACCAATGCTTCATCAGGAAAACTGTTAACAAAGAATAAACGTAAAAAATCATATATGGATTTTTATAAAAGTAATCTTATAGCGAATAGGCCTATAATACGTGATGTTAATAATATATGTTTAACAATAAACGATTATTTAGCTTTAAAGTTCGAAGAAGAAGAGGCACTTTATATTTAAAAATGTATTAATAATATTACTCAAACTTCGCACATAGATATTAGCTATGCACCTTGAAAATTCAATACCTGGCAGTTATTAAGTTATCAATGTTCAGTTCATTTTACGCTACTTTTAGCCGCTCTTTCAGAGCGGATGGAATTGTGTTAATAAATGCATCAGTAAGCTCAGAGATTTTATCCCCAGATAACTCGCAATCATTGGAAAGTAGCTTGCTGAACATTTGAAGCATCACTTGAAATGCCTGAATCCATGTGATATCAGACAATTCATCAGAAAAGTATAAGAACAGCTCCCCTAAAGAACGTTCATCTTTTGACTCTCGGTTTTCTACGGAAAGCATCATATATCTGGTAAAAACAACGGCTACATGAGCAGTCATTGCATCATAAGAAAGAGAATTACATTCTTTGCTAAGTCTGAGATAGCTTTTGCAGATTTTAAAGAATACTTCGATATCCCACCGTTTTCCGTAAATACGGATGATTTCATCCTCATCTATTGTTGTATCGGTGGAAATGATACAGAGATATTCCTTGCGGTTGTTTTTATTTCGGACATAAACCACCTTAGCAGGTATGGCTTTCCCGTCTTTGATGACATCTACCATGACAGATAAAAGAAATCGAGATTTCCCACGACGCTTCTTATTCTGCTTATAGATTTCTGGTAATGATATATCGTTACCGTTGTAGCGGAAAAACATTTTTGGTGTTTTCTTTACCATGCCAACTACGTCATACCCGATTTCTTTCACTGCATGTATTGTACTTGGAGAGGTAAACCAACTATCAAAAAGAACGTATTTTGCCGGAATAGATGCTGCTTTAGCAGACTTAAGAAGTTCTAGCATTGCTTTGGTTCCCTTAGTCATAGAGAGATTACGGCGTTTATATCCAGCCGTTCTTTTATCCAGTACTTCTGCTTCATTGATTCGTTTTTCCTTCTTCTCTGAAGTCAGAAGAACGCTATTAACCGGTAGAAAAGTGCTTCCGTCAGACCAACCAAGTGTAAGCATGCGAAATCCATATCGGTAAGCATGTTTTGCATGGTCATAAACTTTTGCAAGAAGTTCAACCTTCTTGGAACGGTTCCGTTCGAACATAGAGTCATCAATAATGAGGACATTTACCCTATCCTTATTATTTAAAGGAAGAATTGCATCCCGGATGATTCTAGAACAGAGAACCGTGGTAAATCGAATCCAGTTGATATGAACCATCTTCATAAAGCGATAAACCGTATCCTTGGCAAAGGTCGGGGCATTTCGTCCAGTCAGCATGCTCATGTACATGCTTCTATTTGAAAATATCAGAAGGAATAAGTACTGATAAATTTCGATTATAGGAATTCCTTTTGCTTTATACGCATTTGCAGCCTTGAGAGCTGATGATAAATGAAATCTTATGAAAAATTTTCTGATAGATGCAGAAATTTGGTTATCATTTTGGTTGTCTTGTGTTATACTTTTAGTCATAGCATGAGCCTCCAGTTTTGATGATTGTTTCTAGACAACTCAATTATACCAAAACTAGCGGATTCATGCTATTTATTTGCCAGTTATTATTGAATTTTCAAGGTGCATAGGCACTTATCCAAGTGCGAAGTTTGAG
>SVEA01000069.1 GCA_015057615.1 Lachnospiraceae bacterium
AGTATCAATCAAAATAAATGTGGTCATTCCAATCGAATAGTAGAAAGATTATGCTTAATTTGCATTAGTTTCTTTATGGCAGTTTCCTCTGCAGCTCTGCCGATGAAGGCTGCTGCGGCAGAGACGAAAGAAAGTACAGGGGGTTCCTCGGGCAGAAATAGTCAAAAGGAAGCGGGTGGGGAGCTTCACGCCTTTTATCCGGCGTATGCCACATTTTCCGATCAAACGAAAGAATACATAGATGCACTCGATTCCATAAGCTTTGCTTGGAGCAGGATCGATTCCAAAGAGCCAGGAGCTTTAAATACGGTAAGAGGAAAGAATGGCAACCAGGGCTTCTATTATCCGGCAGATTTTATGCAACCGGTGGAATATGCAAAGAGCAAGGGAAAACCCATCCAGCTGAGCGTTTATATGAATCAAACAGATGGTACTCTGCTGCTGCCGTACGAAGATAAGCGAAAGGGTATGATTAAGGCAATCGTTGACCACCTGCGGACGGAGATATCCGAGGGAAAAGGTATCTATTATGATGGCGTGGTGATCGATTTTGAAGGACTTCGCAATACAGATTCCGCTAAAAATGAGCTCCTGTATGAAGAAAAGCCAATTAGTACACACTTTACACAGTTTTTGACTGAGCTGAAAGCACAGCTGGCACCATTAAAGAAAACGCTGTATGTAGCGGTAAATCCGGGGCTGTATTACGATGGCTATGATTATGCGGATATTATTGACATAGCGGATCACGTCATATTAATGGCGCATGATTATGAACCCGTGGAGAAACTTCAAAAGAAACAAATTCAACAATACACAGGCTATAATGTACTTGAGCCAATTCATAGTATGGCTCCGATACAGCCGGTAAGGCAGGCAATTAATGAAATAAAGGCGCATGCTTATGCTTTTGAAATGTCTAAGGTTTTACTTCAAATAACATTCGACAGTGCACAGTGGCAATTTGATGTAAAGAATGAAAAAGGATGGGAATCTCTGGAGGATACGAGCCTAAGTAGGGAAGGAAGACTTACGCCGCTGTATAAATCGATTAAGAACCGTGTCGATAATGTCGATGGCAATGGACAGAATATAACGTATGGCTATAATAAGGAACTGCAGACACCGTACATACAGTACTATAATACTTCCGACAAGTCCTGGAATATCATCCTGTATGAAGACAGCAGCAGTATAAAAGCCAAGATCGAACTGGCGAAATCCTATGGCCTCGGCGGTATTTCACTATGGAGTCTTGCAAATGTGCCGGATTACACCGATTCAAAAGGAGTGAAATATCATCTCGACGTCTGGACCACAATTGTAGATGAAATGAAGGCATACGACAAGCTGCCGGCGGAAGCCAGTAAATATGTTAAATTTGTGGATGCCGCAGTAGAACAGGCGGTTAGAGAAAAGCTCGGTAAGAAGACAGGCAAGATCACCGCAATGGAGGCACAGAGCATTTATCGATTGAAGCTGCTTCCGGGGGTAAAAAGCCTTGTAGATTTAAAATACTTAACAAACCTCGAGTACCTGGATGCCCAGCAATTGGGGATAGAGGATATCACAGACATAGGAGAACTAAAAAACCTGCGGGTTCTCTATCTGCAACGCAATTCCATATCGGATATCAACGCGCTTAAAAACCTGATGAATCTGGAGGTCCTGTCATTAAACGGCAACCAGGTGGTTTCTATTCAAGCATTATCCTCGTTAACAAAGCTTAAGGAATTGTATCTGCGGGAAAATCAGATAAAGGATATGGCTCCTTTGGCGAAGCTGACCAAACTGGAGATTTTAGAAATCGGCAGGAACAACATCAAGAAAATAGATGCTATAAGGAAACTGAAAAAATTACGTCAGTTGTCCTTGGATAATAATCAAATCACGGATCTACAGGCACTGAAAGACCTGACCGGTCTTGAAAAGCTGTATTTGCAGAGGAATTCCATCAGCGGCATCCAACCGCTGTCCGGCTTAAAGAAACTCAAATATCTGTCGCTGAACGGTAATAATATAACAGATTTAAAACCATTAACCAAGCTAACCTCAATGGAATATCTATATCTGAAAGAGAACAAAATAGCTAATGTAACGCCGTTAAAGGGATTGATAAATCTGAAAGAACTGTACCTGAGCGGAAACCAGATAATGGATTATAGCCCTCTCAAAAAACTGTATCAAAAAACGGACTTCCTCTGTGACTTTTCGATAGCATAAAGGGTGATTTTTCTCTTAAAAAGCAATCCATTACCACAATTATTTTGTCAAAGGCGGATAACGGATATGAGATATGATAGAGAATTTGATAAGGCTTTGTCGCTATGCTTTCAGAATAGAATGTTGGAAGCAGATAATATTCTGCAAGATATTATAAAAAAATACGGATACTTAGAAACAGCGCTCCATATGCAATTGTGTATTTGCAGCTTAAGCGGTGAATTAGAAAGAGGGAAGGTAATTCTAAGAGATATACGAGATCATGGAATTTGGATGAATCCAAATGATTTGGCAGGAGATACCGATTTATCTGCGCTGCGAAAATTTCATGAATTTCAGGAATTACTAAATTACTCAAAGGCAAAGTATGAAGAAAGCAACTATAAAGCAGAGATGAAAGTATTCGAACATAATGCGGAATGTAGAAACAGCTGTAAGGACATTATGCTCATCCATGGGCGAGGGACGAATTATAAGGAAGTCTGTGAGACATATTTAGATAGAACAATATTAAAAGATGAGCATGTGATTTGTATACAATCCGCTCAGGCTTATTCAGATGACAGATACTGTTGGGATGATTTGGAAAGAAGTGTCGCAGATATTCAAAGCATTTTGAGCACATACCGGAATGACAAAATGATTCTGGCCGGAGTAAGTCAGGGCGCAAGAGTAGCATTTGATGTGTTTTTGCAAACGGATACGATCAGCAGACTTTTATTATTGATTCCTGCCTTGGTAAATCAAAAAGACGAGCTCATGCAGCCGCCGGAAGCGGCAGAAGGTAGAAAAATATATATTATATCCGGAGAAAAAGATATGTTTTATACTTCGGTGAAACAAACATACGAGGTAATACGTAATAAAGGTTATGATGTTACTATGGTGACAATGCCGGATTGCGGGCACTTTCTTCCCGATGATATCGATGATATTTTAGAGGAAGGACTTATATTTTTGAAATAGAAGGAATATGTTTGGAAAAGAGGATGCCCGCAGTGGTTGTCCGAAAAAATGCCGTTGTCCGGACTTGGAATACCGATGGTGAAATATCTGCGCTAATCAATCAGATAGGCCGGTATGCTTATGGTTACGATAAAACACCGATCCTCTATAGAAGTCGTCATTTCGCCCGAATGGAGCTTAATGATTTCCTGGCAGTTATTGATTCCTACCCCGTGGCTGTCGCTATGCTCCTGATTTTGTATATAATTTTTACCGGTTATTTTTACAATATTATTCGTAAGAACTGCCGAATAAACGATCGGCATGCTTTTTAGGGCATACTTTATAAGGTTACCTTCCAGGTTGTTAAAAACTCTCTGAATCTGCATTACATCCACTTTCAGGAAAAATTCCGAATTGATATCAAAATCAATCGTTACCTGGTAGCCTTTGTCCCGTAAGTCTTCTCCCAGGCTGTCCAATAAATACTTGATAAAATCGTTGCCGATAACAATTTCATAGCGGTATTTATATTCGGTATTCTGATTTAGAAAATGGGTAAATAGATTATCGGTTAAATCATTGATCAGATGGGATTTTTCCTTGATCTTATCCAGATACCGGTTGAACTCATTACGGTTCGAATACCTTTTTTCCATAATTAAATCAATATAGCTGTTTATCGTGGTTAACGGTGTTCGTATATCGTGGGAAATGGAGGTTACCAGATCATTGTTTTTCTGGCGCAGAATTTCTTCCTCTTTTCTTTGTAGGTCTAATTCCTTTCGCATACGGTTAATGGAATCCGTCAAATCGGCGATTTCATCCTTCCGGTTCGTTTTCAGCTCATAGGCGAGGTTCCCGCCTTCTAAGATCTGGATTCCCTTCTTGATCTCTAAGATATCTCGGACTAAATTTTTAAATTCATGAAAAAGAGCCAGACAGAATAATAGAACGCAGAAGGAGCCGATGGCATAGACTGCTCTCTGCTCGATTCTCTGCTTATATAAAATGGTAATGTATAAGGTCGCCTGACCGTCATTGAATTCAATAATATTCGAGATATCCTTGGTCAGATCGTAATAGATATAGGAGACTTTGGGGGTAAACCGGATTATGTAATCCATGGAATCATAAATGACCCGGTTGTTCTCAACCAGCCGGATATGCATCAAATTCTGCCCCTTGTCCCACGCTTTGATTGTGTCAATATCTTTTATGGAAATCTCGTTATTGGTAATATAATTCTGAAAATCCTCGGTTGTGTTTTTGATCTGCTCATAATATTTATCCAGATCCACATGCATATTATCAATATAATGAACGGCGGTATTCAAAAGGAGAAAATAGATCAGAATGCATACTAAGCCATATGCCAATACTTTAAACAACATAGACAATCCAAGTTTAGAATATTTTGTTTGCTTCACCGACATAATAGCCTCTTCCCCACATACTTTTTAAGTGTACTGGATTTTTGGGATCCTTCTCTATCTTTTTCCTGAGATTACTGATATGAACAACAATCGTATTATTGTCAAGATAGGTATAATCCTGGTTCCATATGGATTCATATAAATTTTGTACCGTAAATACCTTATTCGGAAATTTCATCATCATTTTCAGAAGATCAAATTCAATCGGAGTCAGGGTGATCGGTATCGCGTCAACGGTCACATTTTTTGTTACTTCATTTAATACGATACCGTCCACCTTATAGATACCGCTTTTTTCTTTTTTGACCGGCTGGTATTGGTAACAGCGCCGTAGCAAGGCTTTTATCCGGAAAATAAGCTCCGTATTTGAAAATGGCTTTACCAGGTAATCATCCCCACCGGCTGAAAAACCAATAACCTTATCTGATTCTAAGGTTTTTGCAGTTAAGAACAGGATTGGGGCGATGGTTTTTTTACGTATTTCATTACATGCCTGAAAGCCGTTTTTCTCCGGCATGGCAACGTCAAGTATGATAAGATCGATCGTTTCGTCGGCAAGCTCGATTGCCTGCTTTCCATCGGAAGCCATTACCGTAGAAAATCCTTCTGCCTTTAAAAGGATATCGAGTATTTCCCGGATATCTTCATCGTCATCCGCAATTAAAATCTTTATCTTATTATCTAACAATTAAAATCACCTTTGCCTTAATAGTTTCATTGTCCTCAGATGCACAAATATATATACAAAAAAGCTTATTACTAAAGGAATATAGAAGCTGATTGTCCGGTTGATCAGCATGGCGGAAGTAATTGCGCTCTGTGGAAAAAACAGATCAAACACCCGTAAAAATCCTCCCTGGTTAACGCCCTCTGCTCCCGGCAGTGGAACGGCAGAAACGGAAATCGTAAGCAGGGACTGGCAGGCAAATAAATCAAGAAGATGGGAGGTATGATAACCCATACTTCGGTAAATCAGATAGGGCATCAAATTTAGAGCTGCCATTTGTATCATTGTAACGAAAAATACCTTAAAAAACAAGATGGGATGATTTTTTAATACCAAAGCCTTTTCCCGATATAAGGCCATACTTTGATCTACTTTGCTTTTTACTTCTTCGGTCCTTTTAATTATTCTTAATTTACCGCCTGCCTTTACCAGGAGAGATAGAAGCTTGGGAATAATATTCCTGGAGAACATGAAGGAAAACAGAAGGAGAATCGCTCCGACATTCACCAGAGAACCATAAATCAATAAATACTTTAATTTGGAAGCAAAGCGGACAGCGGTACCATACCTAAGAGCAACGGATAGGAGCCCCCAGAATACCATCGCGATCTGGTAGACAAATACAATAAAAAATATCGTTATAGAGGACAGGGTGATGGGAATGTCATCCTTCTTCATATAATAGATCTGCATAGGCTGTCCCCCGCTGGCAGACGGTGTAATAGAGCTAAAATAAAATCCGATGCTGGAATATTGAAGGCATCTTCGGTAGGAAAGCGGCTGCCCTAATACCCGCATAATCATATGTATATTAGTGGCTTCGCAGCTTACAAAGAGAACCATCATGGCAAGGCCTGCCGTAAGAAAGCCATAGTTGATATTATTTAATGTTTCCAGAAGCTGTTGAACCGAGTATCCTCGAAGATATATAAAAATAGTTACGACCATGATTAGAATTAAGAACAGAATACTGATTGCTTGCTTTTTCCCCTTTATTTCCTGATTACGCATTTTTATAAAACTCCTCAACTGTGACAAAGTGATAGCCTTCTCTTTTTAATTTCGGAAGAACCAGTTTCAGAGCATCAATGGTCTGATTGGGGGCACCCTTTGCTCCTCCATACTTCTCGCAGCCGTCATGGAGGCAGATGACAGCACCATCAAAGATCCTTTTTTCAATTTTACCGGCAATGATTTCCGGTGTGTTTCCAGCCTTCCAGTCCTCCGCCATTACATCCCATAATACCATATGAAGATGATAGTTGTTGACAAATTTTCTGGTAAAGATATTTCTGGCTCCCCAGGGTGGACGGTAAAATGTTACATTGCAGCCCAGACCATGAAGCAGTTCCAGACTTTTTGAAAAGTCCTTTTTCATATATCGATAGCCGCATAGATAGGCATGCCGGTGCTCCAAGGAATGGAAGGCAATACCATGCCCTTCCTCCTTCATTCTCCGGATCAGTTCCGGGTTTGCGGCGGCATTTTTAGCCACAACAAAAAAAGTGGCTTTGATCCCCTCCTTCTTTAATACATCCAGTAGTCTGCCCGTGTATTTCTTGTCCGGCCCGTCATCAAAAGTTAAAACTAATCTTTTCATCAATTACGCTGTCCTCCTTCATCTGGTTGTATTTGCTGAAAGCATCCATACCCTTCGTGTGCTTCCTGTCATTAATTACTTCCTCAAGAATATGGATCATACTATTTTGATACAGATCATGCTTTACTCTCCGGATACTGTATCGATAATTATCGAGGTGTTCACAGTCCAGTATTTTTGTGATATGATTCAGACAGGCTCGGCTGTTTCCGCTGACAATGGCACCGATGTTCATTTCCTTAATATATTGGGCATTGTATATTTCCTGCTGTAAAAATGGGTTTAAAGCAAGGATGGGAACCTCCGAATAGATTGCTTCAAAGGTTGTAATTCCACCGGGCTTTGTAATGACAACATCCGCCTTCTGCATATAATCATAGACATTTGGTACAAATCCCAGCACCCGGATATGCTTATATTGGCCGGAAAGCTGATGATACAGCTTATGATTATTACCGGATATAAGGGTCACCTCTGCACCGGGTAGGGAGTTTAGTCCGTTATAGAAGTCGGAATCCTCAGGAATCAGCCCAAGGCCTCCCCCCATTACGAGGATTCTTTTGGTTTTAAGATCACTGCTTTTTTCTTTGGAGATAGCTTTCTTCATAAACTCCATGCGTACAGGAATTCCAGTTTCATGTATTTTTTCCGGTAAAACACCTTTTCGTATGAACTTGTCTTTTACGGAAGCAGAGCCTACCAAATAAAGATCCGTGTTCTTACTGATCCATTCCGAATGGCCGGTGATATCCGTTACACAGGTAATCAGAGGAAGGTCAGAGCCGGTTTTTTCTTTATACATCGATACGATCTGGGAGCAGAAGGGAAGCGTTGAGATGATAACATCCGGACCTTTCTCCTCCATGAATCGTTTAAAATGCCAGCCAAAATAATGGCTTAGCTCCGGCTTTTGCTCCATTTTTCTGTTTTCTAAAAAACGATATCTTGTATTATAAAGCCGGTTTCCCTTACGAACTAAAAGAGAAAAAAACTTGTAGTATTTTTCTGCGATCATCGGTGATACGTAAGAGAACCAATCAACAATTTCAACATCGGCATCCAGACTGCTGGCATCGATTTGCTGCTTGATCGCCATTGCGGCGGTAAAATGCCCCATACCGAATTTTCCTGTTAATATATTAATCTTCATTTTAATAACCATGCCTTTCCTCATAGCCTGCAAGCTTTGGGCCACAGGCACAAAGTTGCGTGTGAAAGATTTATCTTTCACACTACCTTCCTTTTGGTAATTCTATTATTATTATAAATCAAAAATCTTTAGAATAACTAAGATAAACATTAAGAATTATTAAGATTGCAAGATTTATCCTTCGATAAGGTGGACATTTTGGCAAACCAGAGGTATAATTATTCTGCTTTTCAGATGAAAAGGAAGACGCTTTCGAAAGCCGAAAGCAGTTACTGGGAATCGTTTCGCAAAGAGCACGTGAGCAAAAAGTCTTGTAAAATACAAGGCTTAGGAAGGATAGCAAAAATATCTATTCTCTTGGATGTATGCCCAGAAAGCATGGGTTTAGTGTATAAGGTGTAGGAAATTATAGTTTTTCGCACATTTTGAAGAAAGGCATGATTTATAGTATGGAAAATAATAAGAAAAATACTTCATCAGAAAATTTAATAAACGGACAAAATCCGGACAAAGGTACGGACTATCCGAACCGTAACTCGAAGGAAGTTCTGGATCCCCAGAAGGAGCAGGATTACCAGAAGCTGGTGGAGCTAATGAATTGTATGGGCTGCATGACCGCCAGCGGCGATAAATCGGTGATGTATAAGCGAATCGGAAAGCAGTTTAAGAAGATGTCCGGCTACAAGGAAGCCGATGCGTTTGCGAAGCAATGTATGGAGTCAGTCAAGCAGGCAGACAAGGAGACCAAGAAGGCAATCTATAAAGAAGCGAAACGAAGGAAAAAGGTAGCAAAGCAGGCAGAAGATTATAAGCTTGCTGCGGAGGAGTTCCGAAAAGTAAGCGGCTATAAGGATGCCGATGCGATGGCTCTGGAATGTGAGAAGAAGAGTAGCATTTTGGAAAGGAAATCTTTCAGAAAAAAATGGATCGGATGTGGTATTTTTGTTCTCTGCGTAGTAGCAGTGATCTTGGGGGCAAGAACTTCCCATGCAAAATATTATTTGGCAAATATATATAAGATGACAGGTTCCTATCCTTCTGCTATTGATATGTATAAGAGGCTCGGAGCCTATAAGGATTGCCCCGAACGGCTGGTAGAATGCCGCTACCGGTATGGAATAGAAGCGGAAAAGGAAGATAATTATAAAACTGCCGCCAAAGAATTCGCAGCAGCAGGGGACTATAAAGACAGCGAAGAGCGGCTGGTTGCAGCACAGCAAAATCTCATCAAAAGCAGCAAGCCGGGACAGAAAATTAAAATAGGCAAATATGAGTGGCTGATTCTGGATATTTTAGATGACCGCGCCTTTTTGATGAAAAACTCCTCCATGGAGGAAATGCCGTATCATTCAGAGCCCGGAGAGGTTACCTGGGAGAAGGCTTCCCTAAGGCAGTGGCTGAACACACAATTTTTAGAGGAATCTTTCTCTTTAAGTGAACAAAATAATATCCTGCTTACTGAGGTCGTTAATTCTGATAATACGGCGTATGGAACAAAGGGCGGCAATGACACACAGGATTACATTTTTATGTTCAGTGCGGAGGAAGCGATGAATTACAGCAGTCTATTTCCCAACTTTAAAACGAATACCTGGTTGCGTTCCCCCGGCAACGATCCGTATAGTGCAGCCTTCTTATCCGATAAAGGTTCTGTTATGGATTACGGCTATGTGGCAACGAGTTACGAGTTCAAGGTACGCCCGGTTATGTGGTATAAGCTGAAATAGGAAGCTTATTACTGGTAAAGCAAATTTGAACGAGTGTCAAAAGCTGATTTATTAACCACTTTTGCCAATTTACACAATTTATGTATTGACAAAGTAATAGGTAGGCATTTGACACAAATCAAATTTTAAAAAAATAAAAGTTCCATGGAAAGAGGTCACAGAAACGTTGCTATTTCTGTGACCTCTTTAAATTGCTGAAGTTAATTTTATAAAACGGCTTTTGGCGCTACATCATTCCCTAATCTGCTGCAGAATCTCAAACATTTCCTCTGCGGAGGCTCCTTTTACGTTAAATTCCACCAGGATATCTTCTCCGTATAGTACGCTAAAGCGCATTCTCGGACCCGGCTCATCTCCGGAATCGGAAACCTCATACGTACGTGCCTTCACGGCTTCAAGCGTCAGTTCTTTGCTTAGAAAGATCGGATTATCTACGATTTCCCGTATTTCATTAGGCACAGAATCAGCGCGGGGAATGGGATAGAGCGTGAGATCGTAATTCTGTGTGTCGGATAGGGAAGTGATCCGCGTTTTGTCGTCCTCCTCCAGTGTCATAACACGCCAATCAATATATCCCATGCCCTTTCTCCAATAAGCGGTCAGTTCATTCTGTTCTTGATTGATAAAGCGCCGGGCATCCTCAAACACAAAACCGTCTGGGAGAGCAGCCGGCAGATATGCTCCGTAATCTACGTCGGTACGTGCTGCGCTAAGATCGAGCTTGTCGTCGCGCAGTTCGGGCACGACAGGGGAAAGTGCAACAAGATCAGCCGCGCCTCCTTGAACGAGCAGACCGACGAGTTCGGTGATTTCTTCCCGGAATGCCTCGCTTTCTGCTTCTTCTCCGCCAAGCTCCACATAGTAGGCAACATCCGAAAGCTTGAAGGACGCAAAATAGATCACATTGCGGATTCCTTTGCTGTTTCGTCTTGACTCAAAATATCCTGCGGTGACTTCAGTTCCAAGGACATTAGAGGTCTTTACATCGCCCTCCAGGATATAATCGAGGATCACCTCGCCGGGTGCAATCTGAATATATGCCTTGCTACCGGATGTGGATACCGCATGGGCGTCAATATTAAATAAGGCGGCGCCGTTTTCATCGTTCCGATAATTAGCGGTTGCCGTAATACTGAACGTATCGGGCAGACTGTGGAGAATCGCCGTAAGCTCATCCTCCGTCAGCTCCTGCCAGAAATGCCCCGGGATAGCGATATCTGTGGACGATTGCCTGCTCGCCCCATTAAAAATCAGGGTGTAATTCTTTGTTTTCTCGGCTGCGTCCTTGTCTTTCCCAGGCTGAGGAAGATTTACGTTATTGACCGGTGACGGCATCATCTCATGCGGCAGGGACTGGTCCGGGAGCGGCACTGTACTACGCCGGATTACCCGGGGTATCGTAAAGATGCCAAGCATAGCAACGATAAGGCAGGCAAAAGCTGCGGCATAGCGCCGGGAAATCACAGGGCGGCGCACAGGTTTGGCATTGCCGGCATAGGATAATATTTTTTGATGCAGTGTGTCTGAAACGTATATCTGATTCATGTATTCGTTATACGCTTTCATAATCATCCTCCTTTAAGATGAGTTTAAGCTTTTGACGGGCACGGGTCAGATGGCTCCTGACGGTAGCTTCCTTCTGCCCGGTCAGCATGGAGATATCCTTAATGGAATACCCCTCGTAATAAAATAAATGGATGACGGTACGGTATTTGGAGGGTAAGGTCATAATCTGCTCCACTAATTCCTGCTGCTTCGGTTGTGCAGCGGGATAGGAATCCAGAAGCGGCATGGTGCGCTTGCGCCAAGGAGACCGCAGGCAGCTGTTGCAGAGATTCACGGTTACCCGGATCAGCCATGCCTTTTCATGCTCCTCAGATTCGAATACGGGAGCCTTCTCATAAGCACGCAAAAATGCTTCTTGTACGATATCCTCGGCATCGGATACGTTTCCTGTAATCGCAAGCGCGGTGCGATAAAGTCTGTTTTCATGTTTGGTTACAAACACTTCAAAGTCCTCCGGCCGAAAGGACCGATATGCCATTTGCTCCACCTCCTTTACCCTATATACGTTTTAGACGGCGAAAACGCTGCAATGTTATTGTAAAACAGGAGAAATAAGTCTCTGGTTTTTCCATTCTACGCTTTCTGTAACCGGTTGATAAAGCTTAAAATCATGAGAATATCATGGTTGTCCAGGGATTTTAAACCCTCCACTGCCTTCTGAATTAATTCTGGGTTCTCCTGTTTATCATCAAAAAATTGTGTCGGCGTAATTCCGAAGTAGGCACATATGGCAAAAAGCTCTGTCAGCGGAGGGAGGGATTTCCCGGAAGAAATGTTATAAATATAGCCTCTGCTATGCCCTAAATCATAGCTCATCTGATATTCGGAGACTCCCTTTTGTAATCTTAATTGTGTAATTCTGTCACGAACAAATTTCTCGTACATGTAATCACCTCTTTTCTTCTTATTATCTGCAGGTAATAGTAAAATCTTACAAGATAAGGCGGCTAGATAAATAGATATAAGGTCCTATTCCTATCAAAATCTTAAGAGGACTTAGAACACTACTATCATTGTATAGCAAATTAGAGCATTGTATTGTAGCAATTTCCTATATCATAATTTGAAAAAAAAGTAATTAGTCCAATTATATATGTTAAATGCCTTGAAGTAATATAGGGAAATATGTTATAATAACAGGAAAAATGTCAAAAAATAATTTTTCAAAGATAAAAATCAAAAATAAATTGACAAAACAACATATAGGATGCACAAAATGTAAAACACGATCCGGGGTTTTATAGTCAGGATTATTTTAACATAGCGAAAAATACGTGCAAAAGTAATATAAGAAAATGTATAAGAGTAATGTGAAAAATAGGTAAGAGTAATATAAGAATACGAGTAAGAATAGGTATCCGAACATGCGTAAGGGTATGTGCAAAAACAGATACAGAAATAGGTGTAGTATAGGTGCAGAAATATATCGGAAATGGATGCAAAATTAGGTACAGGAAAGGATGGATGAGAATTGCACAAGCAGGGAATTCGAAGAAAATCAAGACAAAAGAAGTACTATTTCTCGAAGCAACTGAAAAAGCAGCTGGATCAAATATCCTGCCATCCCCTCACCCTTGTGGAAGCGCCGTCCGGCTTCGGAAAAACGACAGCTATCCGGGAGTATTTAAAAGAAAACCTTCCTGTGGGTGCCTGTGAATATTGGTATACCTGCCTGGGTGAGCCGGCTTCCATGGCATGGAAGGGAATTTGCGAGCTTCTTGCCAATGTAAATGCTGAAAATGCCGCCAGCTTAAGAAAACTGGAGATTCCCACGATGGATACGCTGCTGCACATCTCTGCGACCCTTAAGAAATTTCGTTGTCAGACGGAGACCTACCTTGTCGTTGATAATTACCAGCTTGCGGGCTTTGCTATCCCGATCGAGCTCATGTATGTTTTCTCCATGCATGGAACAGACAGTTTGCATATGATATTTATCACTCAGCAGATTGGAATTAAGCAGCAATTTTTGATTCACAATTCGGATATTCATATCATTAACACATCCGCCTTCTTTTTTGACCGGGAAGGAACTTCCCGTCTGTTTCGAATGGAGGGCATCCGCTTAAGCGCCGACGAGCTGGAAAATGTATTTATGAGCACCGGGGGCTGGGTATCCGCAATCCGCCTTCAAATCATCAATTATGAGGAGAATGGTTCGTTTGACCATACCGCCGATATTGAGCACCTGGTGGAAAAAGCAATCTGGAACAGGCTGCTGCCCGAGCAAAAAGACTTTCTGCTTTCCGTATCGGTACTGGATGGCTTTGATATCCGGCAGGCAGCAATTATGATGGGGACCAGTGTACTTTCGAAAAATCTTGAAAATCTGCTCAAATTAAATGATTTTATACGATATTCTCCGGACCGGGGAATCTATACCATACACAGTATTTTGCAGGATTATTTGCAGAACCGCTTCTATCATTACCAGCCGGAGGAATACCAAGAACGGATTTTACGCCTTGCCGGGCAATCCTATTCTGCAGTTTCCCGGTTCTATACGGCCACACAGTTTTTTCTAAAGGTTAAGGATTATGATGCCATCCTTTCTATGCCGTTTAACGGGGAGTATCTTGCCAACCAAAGAAAAAAGGGGATACGGGGGCAGATTGCAGCCCTGGTAAACGAATGTCCGGAGGAAACACTCTGCAGGTATCCCTTTGTCATGCTGATTTTCGCCTATCCAATGATGCTGGAAAGGCAGTTTGAGATATTTTATAAATTATGCCGGCTGATTGAAAGGGGAATCCAGGAGAATTACGCCGGTCTGGATTCCAAAAAGCTGCGCAGATTAAAGGGCGAGTATATGCTTTTAAAATCTTTTATGGCATATAACGATATCAGAAAGATGAATAAGAGCAGAGAGGTAGCATGGGAGATACTGCGAGCGCCAAGCAGCATTATTAATAAAAATATACCGTGGACCTTCGGGAGTGCCTCGGTTCTTTTTATGTTCTGGCGTGAATCGGGAAAGCTTGATGATACGCTTGGTGCGATGGATGAATGCCTTCCGCTTTATCTTAAGCTGACAAGGAACCATGGTGCCGGTGCTAGCAGCGTCATGCGTGCGGAGGCAATGCTTATGCGGGGGGAGGACAATGAGGCAGAGATATTGTGCTACAAAGCGCTTTACGACGCCCGTAATTACGATCAGGTAACAATTTGCATTTGCGCCGAACTCGTTTTAGCACGTATCGCAATTCTGCGTGGGGATGCCGCTGGTTACTTTAATGCCGTAAATAACATACAAAACTATGCTAAGGAAAATACCACGCTATATGTACAGCGCATGGCGGATCTTTCCATATCAGCGATCAGCCTTGTGCTGGGGGTCACGGACAATGTTGCAAAATGGTTCTGCGACCTAAGGAGCATCAAACAGATTCTCTATGCTCCAAGCATTCCATACGCCCAGACGCTTTACTCGATGCTGCTTCTTCTGGAAAAGCGTTATAATGAACTTTTAGGAATCTCACCGCTGATTATGGACACAGCGAAGAGCAGAAACTATCTGATGCCGCAGATCTATCAGCTGAAATGCCTGGCAGCAGTGAAATATAGGAACGGCAGGGAAGAGGAGGCTGCGGAATATATAAAGGAGGCTCTTACCATAGCACTGCCGGATAAAATCTATCTTCCTTTTGCCCAGCAGATAAATTCTCTTGATATTCTATTAAAGTCGGGCATGAGTCCTGCCTTTGACCGGGAGAGCCTGAAGGCCATAAAAGTTCTCAGTATCCGTCAGAAGAAGGGGACGGCTGCCATAAAAAAGGCGATTCTTCAAGCAAAATCGCCGCTGACACCTAGAGAACGGGAGATCGCATTGCTTGCCAAAGACAGATTCAGTGCGAAGGAAATTGCCAGTCAGCTGTACATATCGGAAACAACCGTCAGAACGATTCTCAGAAATGTATATCGTAAGCTCGACATACATGCAAGAGCCGAGCTGAGTCGGAAGAAATTTTAATAAAATAATAAAAATACCACAAAATTGAGTATGCAAATAAAAAAAATCTGCTGTAGTCTGTCTGTAGCAGATTTTTTGTTTTTTTATTATCTTACCAACCGATGGGACTGGCAGGCTGCACCCTCCTGGGGAACGGCAGCATCAGCCTGATTCTCAATATCGGAGGGCTGATCAATATGTAAACTGCGCAGAACGGAGGCAATGTATGAAAAAAATTATCGGGGTAAAAAAATAATAAAAGGAGGGCTTCTAATATGTCACAGACGGAATTACGGAACCTGGCGGAGCAGGACGAAGATACGCTGAAAGGGAAATATCTGATCTTCTCCCTGGGAAATGATATGTATGGGATGGAAATACGCTACATTACCGAAATTATTGGAATCCAGCCGATCACAGAGGTTCCGGAGATGCCGGAGTATGTAAAAGGAATCACCAATCTCCGTGGAAAAATCATTCCTGTGATGGATGCCCGGCTGCGTTTTAAAAAAGCGGTCAGGGAATATGATGACAGGACCTGCATTATCGTACTGGATACCAATCATACCACCATTGGACTGATTGTAGATAGCGTTTCGGAGGTAATCTTCATGGAGGATGAGGACATTGCGCCTCCTCCGGACATCCATAAGGAGGGTCATAGATATATCAAAGGAATCGGAAAAACCGGAGGAAGCGTCAAGATGATTCTTGACTGCCAGAAGCTGCTGATGGACGATGAGGCAGAAACATAAAATGCTATGGGCTAATGAAAGTCCAATCGGAGTTACCGGATTCCCTACAAAGGCGGGAGAATGGATGAATAAGATAGACAAGCAGGAATTCAGGCAGTTTGCCGATTACATAAAAGCCAATTACGGCATCCGTTTTAAGGATGAAAAAAAGACTCTGATTGAGGGAAGAATGGGACAGGTGCTGTCTAGCCTGCATTTTGACAGCCTCGCTGAGTATATGCAGTATGTAAAATCGGATCCGACCGGACAGGCAGCAGCCGTTATGCTGGATCGAATCACGACCAACCATACTTTTTTTATGAGGGAGCCAGCACATTTTTATTATTTTAAAGAGCAGGTGCTGCCCTATCTTGTGAAAACAGTGAAAAATAAAGATCTGCGCATTTGGAGTGCGGCCTGCTCCTCGGGGGAGGAGCCATATACGCTGGCGATGATCATCGATGAGTTCTTTGGTAGGAGGAAAGCAGGATGGGATACCAAAATACTTGCCACGGATATCGCACCGGGGGTCCTGGATGCCGCAAAGGCAGGAATCTATACCGAAGACAGGATGAAGGATCTGCCGGAGGCTTGGCGAAACCGATATTTTAAGGAATATGACGCGGGACATTATATTCTATCGGAGAAGATAAAAAGCGAAGTGATCTTCGGCAGAATCAACCTGATGGATACCGTGTTCCCTTTTCAAAAGAAAATGCACGCTATCTTCTGCCGCAATGTCATGATCTATTTTGATAACGATACCAAGGATAAGCTGGCTGAGCGGATCTATGAGATTACGGAGCCCGGTGGTTTTTTGTTTCTCGGGCATTCGGAAAGCTTAAACCGCAAAAAAACAAAATATCGGTATGTGATGCCTGCGGTGTATAGGAAGGAGTAGGTATCCATGGGAATACAGAAAAATGTTCCTAATAATATCATACGGGAGGAAGGCAGCATTATCGCGATTGGAGCATCTACCGGGGGAACCGAAGCAATTTATAGTATACTTCGTTCCCTTCCACCAACCGTACCCGGAATTGTCATCGTACAGCATATCCCACCCGTATTTTCAAGAATGTTTGCAGAAAGGTTGAATGGCCAGACCTCCCTGCAGGTCAAGGAGGCCAAAACAGGAGATTATGCGGATCCGGGCAGGGTTCTGATTGCACCGGGAGACCAGCATATGCGGATTAAAAAGGTCGGAAAAAGATATCAAGTCGAGTGCTTTCCCGGAGATAAGGTCAACGGCCACTGCCCTTCGGTGGATGTTCTGTTTGAATCGGCGGCGAAGGAAGCAGGCAAAAGTGCAATCGGAATTATCCTGACGGGCATGGGCTATGACGGGGCGAAGGGACTTCTTATGATGCGGCGCAAGGGCGGTAGGACCATCGGCCAGGATGAGGCGTCGTCCATCGTATACGGAATGCCGAAGGCAGCATTTGATATCGGGGCGGTCGGCATACAGGTGGCATTGACCAATATTCCCAAGGTATTGTCCGAGCTGCTTGGTTAGGTGGCTGTAATAACACCTTGTTCGGATTGACCGGAGAAGATAGACCATAAAAATATTGATAGAAAGGAAATAAATCAATGTCATACCACATCAGAGGAATTAAAGGAGGAAAGGGAAACATTATGAAAAATCTATCCATCAGCAAAAAATTAATTGTAGGTTTCGGGGCGGTATTCGTCTTACTGGCCTTATCCATCGTGTTTTCTTTGGTCAGCATGAACCGTTTGGGAGACCAGGTAGAATTGTACGGGCAGTACACCGTACCCAATATCACCGACATTTGGAAGATTAGAAGAAATCTTGTATCAGCGGAGCGCTACGTGCTAAAAACATTTTCCGAGGAAGAGGGAAAGGAAATCAAGAGCTTGTTTGCACAGGCTGGAGAGGATGGGAAAGAAGCGCTTGCACAGCTTGAAAGATACGCTGCGAATCAAAGAGATATGGATCATGATATGAAAATAAATGAGCTTAGGACGCTGTTTTCGCAGGCGGATGCTGTCCGGACGGAGATGGCAGAGCTGCTGCAAAATCCAACCGAGGTAAACCAGCAGAAAGGGTACGAGCTGTTCTGTGAGCAATATAGCCCGCTCTTTGATCAGGCGACAGTAATTCTGGATGATTTTTCTGCTTCTGCGGATGCGTATACCGCGCAGCAGAGGGCGGAAGCTGTGGAGGATGAGAGGGCAGCAATCGTTATGCTTGTTACCTGTGCTGTGGTTTCTCTTGTGTTAACGATCGTCGTGGTATTTGCCATCGGTAAGTCCATCCTGAGTCCGGTCAAGGAGATCGTGGACGTTTTCGAAGAGATCTCAAAGGGGCATCTGCAGGCCGAGATCAAATACGAAGGTTGTGACGAGATAGGGCAGATGGCAGAGCTGATTCAGAAAACAAACAGGATGCAGCAGACGATGGTGAAGGATTTAATAGAAAAATTCAAAAAGATCTCTCAAGGGGATTTACAGATTCATATCGATATCGATTATCCCGGTGATTTTGCCGCGCTGAAAGAAACGATTGAAAAGACAGTCTCAATTCTGAATTATACCATGCAGACGATCAATACGGCAGCCGAACAGGTCAGTACCGGTGCTGAGCAGGTTTCAAGCGGAGCGCAGGCTCTGGCTGCAGGTTCCACAGAGCAGGCTTCCTCGGTGGAGGAATTGACCGTTTCAATTGCCCAAATTGCGGAGGAAGCTGCGGAAAACTCCATAAATGTGAAAGCGGCAACCGAATATGTGGAGCAGGTTGCAGCAGGTGTCGTTACCGGAAATGAGCATATGAAAGAGCTTACGGCAGCAATGGCAGATATCGGAGCGGCTTCGGATCAGATTACCAATATTACGAAGGTGATTGAAGATATTGCCTTCCAGACCAATATTCTAGCTTTAAACGCTGCGATTGAGGCAGCACGTGCCGGGAATGCAGGAAAGGGATTTGCCGTTGTGGCGGATGAGGTGCGCAACCTTGCTGCTAAATCGGCAGAGGCAGCCAAGCAGACCGCAGATCTCATTCTGACGTCGGTCAACACAGTAAACAAAGGGACGCAGACAACGACCCAGACCGCACAGATTCTGATCGAGGTCGGGGAGAAAGCACAGATGGCTAATGACAGCATTATAAAAATCGAGCAGGCCTCCGAAGAGCAGGCCGGTGCGATCGAGCAGATAAAGCAGGGACTTTCCCAGGTTTCCGCTGTCGTTCAGACCAATGCGGCTACGGCGGAAGAGAACTCAGCGACAAGTGAGGAGATGTCTGCTCAGGCAGTCACATTACACGAGGAAGTTGAGAAGTTTAAATTAAGCTCCGTATATAGAAGGGATAACGACTTAAAGATTTCCCTGAACGAACTGCCAAAGGAGAACGTACCAAAGTTAGATACCGCATTAGACCTCGGAAAATATTAATTCAGATAATATAAATAGCCATCCTTTGATATCGGCCAGGAAAGGATGGCTATTTTATCGTATAGGATTCAAGTGTCAAAAGCCGATTTATAAAACGAACTTCATCAATTTGCACAATTTATACATTGATAAGTAATAGGAAGCAAATTTCAATTGTAGTATTACCAAACTTTGATATAATTCTTTCCCTTTTTCAATAACGCAATCGGTCCTAACGGGCTCTTTGGCGCTTTCTGCTCCTCCAGAAAATCGGTATCGAATACGACATCACTTCCATCGGGACGTTCAAATTCAGCATCAGCGATGCGTACTCGCGGTAATGTGGAGGTGGAATGTATTCCGCCGAGAATACGATCGAAGCTTTCCGGAAGCTCACAGGATAGATAAACCTCTTCCCCTTGATCAATAATATTAAATTTTGGATCAAAGTCTTTCACCACCAGCTTCTCCTGCTCCCGTTCAAATGGTTTTGCTCCATGTAAGTAGGCATTATGATTAATGTAAACAGGCTGTTCGATCAGTTCAAAGACTTCCAGATCTCCATTCTTTTTATGAACCTCTTCGATATATTCCTCTAAAGAGGTCGTATAGTTTTTATAGTGAGACGTTCCGACCCCTTCTAATCCTTTTGCTCCGATGAAGATATTATTGTAAAAACGGTCATCCCCACCGTATACAAAGGAAAAGCCTGCGACCTTGGTACTGTGCGGAAGGTGATACTGCGTGGAACGATTTAACACCTTCTCCTGTACCATCTTACCGCAAATCAGGTTGTTGATATAGGCTCCGCCTTGTGCCACATTATCCAGGGCATATTCCGAAGCCATGATATTATGGTCGACGATATAGGGTCCATGGCTTACCTCAACAAACAGATCACGGTTGTTTTGGTAGAATAAGTTTTTGCTGATTCTTGTTCCCTGCGTCTCCCAATCCAGCCAGAGCCCCAAAGAGCAGTTGTGAATCCGGTTATGATGAATCTGGGTATCAATTGCCGCATGAAACTTGATACCTGCTATTTCATAGCCGTAAAATTCCCGTTTTAGAGCAATATTATAAATATGGTTGTGATGGATTTCACTAAAGACACATCCTAAATGTCCGACGATACCGTTCTGACCGCAATCGTAGATGGTGTTATACTGGATGATATGGGAACCGATTTTCTCCTTACACCAGCCGTTGCGTTCGGCGGAAAATACAGCCTCCAGCTGGTATTGATATCCCGGTTTATCTTTCCGAACGGAGCAGTAATTTTGCCCGGTAGAGCCTTCCTTTCCGATACTAATCGCACTGCATTTGGAATCGTGGATGATATTTTGCTCAATAATCCAGCCTTTGCTCCAGTTAACACCAAGCAGTCCCGGCTGGTCCGCTGTGGGTGGTGTCCATGGAGTCGCTGCATGTGCCATTTCAAAGCCTCTTACCGTAATATAGTCGATCCCGGTTTCTTCCGGATAGAAGCAGGATCTGCGCACATTAATTTCTACAAGCTCCTGATTCGGGTTGGCTCCCTGGAAATTTGCATAAATCGTTGTAGTATCTGCATTTACCTCGGCAAACCATACATATTTTGTCTGTTCCGGGTTATGGACAGGAACGATTTTTTCTGTCCATTGATCCAGTATCTTGGTACGGATACTCGGAGAATTAAGTTCCTCGAAGCTATCAGCCTCATAAAAGGACATACCATTTAGATAAACATCGCCTAAATGTCTGTGCTTCGTGGTAACCAGCCAATCCCCAAACACTTCGATTTCATAGGGATTATAGCCGCCGAAAAAGGAATTGGGCAGCACTGCCTTCCAGACATGATCCTGCACATGCTCCCAATCTCTGATGTGTTCGGATCCTTTAATGACTACTTTTTCACCCTCCGCTGCCTGGTAAATAATTCTTCTTTTATCGCTTAACCCCTTCCGCTTCGGTTTTACCCATTCCCGGTACTCGCCCGCATGGACGGTAATCGTGTCACCCGCTGCAGCGGCAGCGGCTGCCTTATTGATGGTCAGAAACGGATCCTTTAATGTTCCCAGTCCCTGATCGGAACCGGTTTTTGCTACATGATATTCCATCGTATGTATCCTCCTTTTTTATAATTTAAACTTCGCAGTAAAAAAACATAATCATTGCTTGATGAAATCTGCCTTCAATGAACTTGTTTACCATGGATATCATACTTTTATAGTGGCAAATTTTTACGAGTTGTTATATCTACTCGGAATTTTACTTTTGGTATAGAGACAAAAAAGCATGATGTTTGACGAACGAAGTGAGGAGTTCATGTTTTTTGGCTCTGCGATGCCAGAAAGGAAAATTTATTAGTAGATATTAACGAGTAAGTCTGGGCCAGAATAAAAGTATAATATCTATGGTATATGATGCTACCTGCTGATTTAATCAAGCAATTAGCACCCTGATTAGCTGCGAAGTTTAACCTCATTATATAAAATAACCATTGTAAGCACTATCCAAATTGTAGTATACTTTAAGACAATATTAGTGCTTTTAAGTTTGCAAAGAGGCGGGGGGGAGAGCTATGGTGTTTTTTGAAAAGCATGGGGTGGAGGAAAAAGAATTCTTTCAATTAACTTCGTTGAAGAATTACCATTTTCCCCTTCATTTCCATCTGGCATTTGAGATGATTTTTGTCAGTGATGGACAGCTATATGTATGCGTGGATCGAAAAGAGTATCAGCTGCAGAAAAATGATCTGATCTTTATTTTTCCTAATCAGATTCATGAATTTAAGACCCTGGAGCATTCGGAGATTATGGTTCTTCTTTTCTCACCGGAATTGATCGGTGATTTTTGCATGAATTTTAAAGGCCTTATTCCCGATGACAATGTACTGCATTTTACGGAAAAGATTGACTTTGATAAGTTGAGTTCCATCTATCGTCAGAAAAGCTTTCTATATGCGGTTTGTGCTGATTTGATCAACCGGACCTCCTTTTCTCCGGTGAAGCAGTCACCACAGACAAAGGTACTTTATAAAATGCTGCTTTGTGTGGAGGAAAATTATTCTTCCGATCTTACATTAAAGACCGTAGCGAAGCATCTGCAATATGATTATCCTTATATCTCCAAGCTGTTTGCCCGGCAGATGAACATGACATTCACGGATTATTTAAATCATTATCGGATTTCGCAAGCATGCTACCTGCTGAAAAATTCCCAGCAGTCGATCAGTGAAGTGGCAATCAATTGCGGTTATAATAATTTAAGAACCTTTCATCGTAATTTCAGAAAAATAATAGGGGAATCGCCTGTGAAATATCGGGAACTGGATTAAAAACTTAAACTATATTGTTTTAAAAAGAAAACTGATAGGAGTGTCAAAAGCCGATTTAAATTGACTTCATTAAATTTGCATAATTTATGCAGTGATAATAATAGGAACCATATTTTATTCGCAATACACAGCCCACAAAGCATTGCAAAAAAACGCAATACTTAGATTGAAGTATGTAATGGTACATAAGACCACAAAATACGCGGGTCTAAGTGCCAATGACTCCAAACAGTTGCTTATTAAAATATTGCTTTCTAATTATTCCGGTTTTTCCTTATTGATCAAGCTTATTTGTTAGGAAGGCTTTTGACTCGCAGTCATAGTAATGAGGAACATTTAAAAGATAAATTTCAATTTTAATAGAGACGGAGAGATAACTTATGAAGAAACTGGTAATCGGTATTTTAGCCCATGTCGATGCGGGAAAAACAACGTTAGCAGAGAGTCTGCTGTACCTGACCGGCAGCATCAGAAAACTTGGCAGGGTAGATCATAAAGACGCGTTTTTAGATACTTATGAGCTGGAACGCCAAAGAGGGATTACCATTTTCTCAAAGCAAGCGGTTTTTACTTACAAGGATATGGAGGTGGCTCTGCTGGATACGCCGGGACATATTGATTTCTCAGCGGAAATGGAACGGACGCTGCAGGTCCTTGATTATGCCATTCTGGTAATCAGCGCCGGGGATGGGATACAGGGGCATACGGAAACCTTATGGAAGCTTCTTGCACGTTATAGGATACCGACCTTTCTATTTGTGAATAAGATGGATCTTCCCGGAGTGGACCGTAAAGCGCTTAGGAACGAATTGAAAAGAATGGAGGAAGGCTGTGTAGATTTTAGTGACGGTTATAATTCCAAGGTATTTCTGGAGGAGCTGGCAATGTGCGATGAGGCATTGCTGGACCGGTATATCGACAGTGGCATAGTGGAAACGAAGGATATTACAGCATTGGTTGATGAAAGAAAAGTATTTCCCTGCTATTTCGGATCAGCTCTGAAGCTTTCCGGAGTGGAGGAATTCTTAAGCGGTTTGGAGCAGTTTACAAATCGTACTTCCTATCCGGAAAGCTTTGGTGCGAAGGTTTATAAAATTGCAAGAGACGATCAGGGAAACCGCCTGACCTATATGAAGATCACCGGAGGAAGTCTTAAGGTAAAAATGCCGCTGACCAATCGCAAAGCGGAGGAAGAAGTTCAAAATCCTTATCAAAAGGATGAAAATAGAAAAGTGGAAGAGCAGGCGGAGCAGCGAAAGGAAGGCAGCAGGAAGGAAGAGGACGAAACCGATCTCTGGGAAGAAAAGGTGGACCAGATTCGGATTTATTCCGGAGCCAGGTATGACACGGTGGAGGAAGCGGGAGCAGGAGCAGTCTGTGCAGTCACAGGGCTTAATAAGACCTATCCCGGGGAAGGCTTGGGAATCGAGGCGGGGTCGGAACTGCCGATTTCCAGGCCGGTACTAAATTATCAGATCGTGCTGCCTCCGGAATGCAATGCTTATCCTATGCTTTCTAAATTACGCCAGCTAGAGGAAGAAGACCCGCAGCTGCATATTCTATGGTCCGAGCATCTGAAGGAGATCCATGTCCAACTGATGGGGGAGATACAGGTAGAGATCCTGAAGAGCCTCATTCTGGAACGCTTTGGCGTTCATGTGAAATTTGGACCGGGAAATATTGTATATAAAGAAACGATCAGGGAGCCGGTCGTGGGGGTAGGACATTTTGAGCCATTACGGCATTATGCGGAGGTGCATCTTCTGCTGGAGCCGGGGGAGGCGGGAAGCGGACTGGTATTTACCACGAACTGTAGTGAGGATCTATTGGACCGCAATTGGCAGCGGCTGATACTTACTCATTTGAGGGAAAAGGAGCATGCAGGGGTTTTAACCGGATCACCGATCACTGATATGAAGATTACCCTGCTTGCAGGACGGGCAAATAAAAAGCATACGGAAGGCGGTGATTTCAGGCAAGCCACCTACCGGGCAGTTCGTCACGGCTTAAAAAAAGCCAAAAGCGTTCTTCTGGAGCCGTATTACCATTATAAACTGGAAATTCCATCGGATATGGTAGGAAGAGCCATGTCGGATATTCAGCGTATGAGCGGAGACATGAACTCTCCTGAAATCCAGGGAGAAATGTCATTGCTGACGGGCTGTGTACCGGTTTCGGAAATGCGGGGATATCAGACGGAAGTAATTGCTTACACAAGAGGCAGGGGAAGACTATTCTGTACCTTGCTGGGCTACCGGCCCTGCCATAATGCGGAGGAAGTGATCGAAGCGGTCGGCTATGACAGTGAGAAGGATCCGGATAACCCCACCGGCTCTGTCTTTTGCTCCCATGGAGCAGGCTTTACGGTCGGATGGGAAAGCGTTGAGGATTACATGCATATAGATAGTGAATGGGATAAGATCGATGCAGAAGAACCGGATGATCCGGGAGAAGCAAAGAAAGAGCCTACTTCGATGGGATCCGCTTCCTATGATAGCAGCTCATGGCGGGAAGATAAAGAGCTGGAAGAGATCTTTGTCCGTACCTTTGGGCCAATTAAGAGAAAGCTACCGCCTTCCCGGAACCGATTCGGGTATGAGAAGAATTCACCCAAGGAAAAAGTACGGGAGCAGCCGTTTGCGTTTCAGAGAAAAGAACCAAGGAAGGAATATCTATTGGTAGACGGTTATAATATTATTTTCTCATGGGAGAAGCTGAATGCACTGGCAAAGGAGAATATGGATGCCGCCAGGACGAAGCTGATGGATATCCTATCGAATTACCAGGGCTTTAAAAAGTGCATTGTGATCTTGGTTTTTGATGCATATAAGGTGAAGGGCGGAGTTGGTGAGCTACAGGAGTATCATAATATCCATGTGGTATATACCAAGGAAGCAGAAACAGCAGACCAGTATATCGAGAAGGTAACGCATGAAATTGCTGGGAAAAATCATGTTACGGTTGCCACATCGGATGCACTTGAGCAATTAATCATTATGGGAAAGGGAGCCATCCGGCTCTCGGCAAATGACCTGAGGGAGGAAATTACCAGGGTCAATGACCAAATACGAACGGAGTATCTGGAGAAATATCCGACTGGCCGTGCCTTTTTGGGAGAGCAATTCAAGGAGGATGTTTTAGGTTTCCTGGAGGAGAAAGACAAAGATTCTTAGAAGAAAAGCCTTATGAAGTGTCCGATCGATGACATTTCATAAGGCTTTTATAGTTCGTGTACACAGACCCTCCTAGACAATCAATGAATCTTGAATACGAACGGCTTTTCGTTGCTCCCTCGGTGAAGCTAAAATTCTCTTCCTTCTTCAGTTCAGGTTATTCCTCGGTGTCTGGCTCTTCCACCGATGCAGTTTCTTCCTCCTTCTGAAGGAAGGCGTCGGCTTCCTTAATGAAATTATTCATAATTTCATCCATACAATTGGCGATCTTATCAATATCCAGGCGGTAATCTGCCATGCTGCTGTATTTGTCCTCCATGTTTGATAAACTTGTGCGGAATTCGGATGCCTTGGCGAAGAACTCACGAATCATCCGGTTATACTCCGACTGGCGCTGCTCAAGTGCCGTATGCATCTTTACGCTGGTTTCATTCACAAACTGATAGTATTCTTTCATCTCTTCATGAATATATTCAATCACTTCGTTGCGCATATTGGACATATCATAATATGCCCGGTAGGAGATCTCGGCGGCGTGATTTAGATGGAGGTCTGTCCACTGCTTTTTACCATTTGCTTTACTTTTTTCCCGATACTCAGCAGCGATCTTTGCTATCGCAAGCTCCTCCTCCAATTGTTTGATTTCCCTCTGTGCCTTTTCGAATTCCCTAGCTTTTTCCTGGGTTTGTTCCGATTCAACGGCAGCGGCAGTTAATTTCTCAGCTCTATTGTTAAAGGCTTCTTCCAATGCATGGTTTAATTCTTTCTTCTGCGTATGTAATTGCTCGTTCTGAGCGTTCAATTCTGCATTTTTATTCTTCAAAGCCTCCGCTTCGGTAGAAATCGTATTGATTTGCGTTAGAAGCTCGTTCTTTTCCTCCGTAAGCTTAGCAAGATTTTCTTCCACACTATGTAAATTCGCTTCCAGAAGATTTGCCTTGGCACCGCTGATTTCACTGTTTTTTATCTGTGTGTTTAATGTAGTTATCGTCGCGTTCAAACTTTCGTTTTCTTCACGAAGCGTGTTCAACATGACATCCACTTCGGAAACCTTATAACCAAACAACCTTTTTTTCATAGCATCGACCCCTTCGCATTTTTTATATAATATAAAGAAATATAGAGATTGAGGGTCAAAAGCCTTCTTAACAAATCGTCTTTATCAATTTGCATAAATCAAGGAAAAACTTAAGTAATAGGAAACGATATTTTAATTTGCAACGACTTCAATCCAAGTACTGCGTTTTATGCAGTGCTTTGTGAGACCATGTGTTGCGAATGAAGTATGTTTCCTGTTACTTATCAATGCATAAATTGTGCAAATTGATGAAGCTGGTTTTATAAAATCGGCTTTTGACACTTGAATTATATAATAACCGAAAAACATATATAAAGGACTAATTACTACCTTTATAGTATCTTCTTATACTTATTTTTTTTAATATTAGCGCATGCTGTCTGGTTTGTCAACTATAGGCAACAAAAGTCAAAAAATGAATTGGAAATAAATGCTTGCAACAATAGGTACTTTGTATTATAGTAGTTTCAAGACAAATGATATAAAATGAAAAGTTTTTGCAGTTGCTTCTACTTACTATTGTAATTATCCATATATTATGGTTTAGAAATTTAATCTTGTTCAAATAAGAGGTGGGGATTATATATGAGCAGCATCCTGATCGTTGGAGGATACGGTACGTTAAGCAAAGAATTAATTCAAAAGTTTTATAAGGAAAATTGGCGTATTTATACGCTGATCAGCGATAAAAAGCTTAGAAAGCCTGCTCATGTATTCGAACAATATGTATTTCGCTATGACAGCGACAGCGTGAAAGAAGTAATCAGCAGCTGCCGTCCGGATGCCATCCTATTTACCGGTGCCTACGATCCCTTATATCAATGGGATGAGGAAAGCAGGACAGAGGAATCCTTAAATTACATTACCGGTCTCTGTAATCTTCTTATGTGTGCTGCTATGGCAGGCATACGGCACTTTATCTATGTATCGTCTGAGAAAGTTTTTGAGGATGAATATATCGTTGATATCAAAGAGGATATGCCCACCACTCCAAACAGCTTTCCGGGGATGGCGATCTCTCAGGGAGAGAACCTGGCAATGCATTTTAACCAAACGACGCAGTGTGAGGTAACGGTTGTAAGAATTGCCGGGTTGTATGGCATTCCCGCTAATCGGGAGGACTGTACCGACATTTATTCGGAATTGTGCTTGAAGGCGCTGGTATCCGGCAGGTTAGAGGTAAATGCGAAGAAGGTGATATCCGCTTTGTTCGTAAAGGATGCGGCAGAAGCGCTGTATCTTCTAATCAATGCTCCGGAGAGAAAGCAGCGGCTTTACCACATATCCTCCATGGAAGAGGTAACGGAGGACGGAGCGGCAAGGTTAATTCAGGAGAAATATTCGAACCAGATTGCGGTTGCAGATCAGACGATCGGTCTAATGCATAGAACGATTTTGTCCAATGAACGCTTCTGCAGGGAGTTCCCCTTTGAGGCCAGAAACAGTTATCAGGAAATCCTGCCGCAGATGATCTCCTTTATGAAGAGTCATAAAAACTTGTTCTTGCAGAAGGAGGAAAGGCAGGAGGGAAAGGATGTTAAAACGCGGATTCTTCGACTGCTTAATAAGATTTTTCCTTTCATGGAAAGTATCCTGTTCTTTATTCCGTTTTTTATACTGAATGACCGTGCAGCAGGCAGCCCCTATTTTAGTGGCATTCATTTCTATCTGCTGTATGTGCTGTTGTTCGCTGCTGTGCATGGCAGGCAGCAGGCGATTTTTGCTTCTCTGCTTAGTGTGATCGGATATAGTCTCCGGCAGATGCATACCTCTTCCGGATTTTCTATATTAATCGATATGAACACCTATCTATGGATTGCCCAGATTTTCGTTGTTGGGCTGACGGTGGGACATTTAAAAGATAAGTTTCGTGAAATGGAGGCAGACAAGAAGGATCGAATTGATTTTCTTACAGAACGGCTCAGTGATATTACAGCAATCAATTCCAGCAACACGAAAATCAAGAATTATTTTGCAGAGAAGATCATCAGCAGTACGGAGAGCATCGGACGGATTTATGAGATTACGTCAAGGCTTGATAAAGCGGCAACCGGTGAAGTGCTGTTTGCAGCACTGGATACGGTTTCGGAAATTATGGAAACGCAGGATGTTTCGATCTACCTGGTGTCAGACAAGGAGTATTGCCGTCTGGCATCGGCTTCCAGTGAGAAGGCACGTTCTCTCGGCAAATCCATTCCTATGAATCAATATCAGGCGATTTTTGATGTATTAAGGAGCAAGCAGGTATATATCAATCGTTCTCTGGATAGCACGCTGCCAATGATGGCGAGTGCTCTTTTTGATGATAAGGGCGATATGCGAATCATTATTTTCCTGTGGGATATTCCTTATGAACAGATGACGTTATATCAGGCAAATCTGCTGACGGTCGTCGGTGCTCTGGTTTATTCCGGCGTCGTAAGAGATGCGGAC
Source organism: Lachnospiraceae bacterium (assembly GCA_015057615.1). GTDB lineage: Bacteria > Bacillota > Clostridia > Lachnospirales > Lachnospiraceae > Mobilitalea. Next base: position 29,457 of record SVEA01000069.1, read on the forward strand.
TATCTGGATGCTTTGGCTTACCGCCGCTTTATTCCGGATACCGCAATTCTTCAGGAGGCTGCATTCAAGGAAATGCTGGAGATTTACCGCCATGCTGCAGAAAAAGGATATGCGGAGCTGAGTGTTTTTTATATAAAGAGCGGTTCTCAGCCGCTGAAGGAACAAAACGATATGATCCGGCCATTACTTCGGGAGACGGATTATGTGGGCGTTACCTCCGATGGAAATCTGGCGGTTTTACTGACAAATACCAATGCAAATGAATCCATTTATGCCAGAAAGCGTCTGGAGGAGAAAGGCATTAAGACTTATTTGGAAAAGGAGCTGTGACCGGATATGGATACTAGAGGATTAGTACCTGTTCTGCTGATTTTAATAGGAAATTATCTGATTGCATTTCTCGTGTTCATTGCAGCTTTTTTTCAGAAAAAGGAGCAGCGCAGCACGGTATTTATGCTGTCCTGGTTCCTTTCTATCGTACCGTTTTTTGGCCTCTTATATATTTTGCTTGGGCGCTTTATCAGCTTTTTAAAACGAAAAAAGAATGTGGACATGAGTGATGTAAGCTTCAGCCAGGAGCGGGAGAAACTGATTCTCCCCCCGGACCGGGAGACGGAGATGAATTATGTACCGATTCAGGATGCCATGGCGGTTTCAGATACGACCAGTCTTCGAAGACTGCTTTTGGACACCCTGCGCAGTAATGCTAAAAAAACAATTTCCAGCATTGCAGCTGCCATGAACAGTAAGGATACGGAGACCTCACATTATGCCGCCTCAATGATACTGGATGCGTTATCGGAGTGCCGCCTGACCGCGCAGAATATGATCTGGCAGATGCAGAAGAATCCGGAGGATGTCGAGATTAATCTGCTTACGCTCGAATATATTCATGATATTCTTAGTCTGAAAATTATGAACGATGTGGAGCAGAAGTCCTATGTTTATATCCTGGACAATGTGGTTGAAAATCTGTTTACCCATAATCTATGGCATATGACAGCAACTCATTATCTATGGATGACCGATCTGTTCCTTTCGGTCAAGGATTACAACATGGCGGATAAATGGGTCACAAGAGCGGGGTCCTACCGGCCGTATATGTTAGATACCTTTAAGGCAAATCTGCATTTATACTTTGCACAGCAAAATCAGACGGCCTTCTTCGACTGTCTGAATGAGCTTAAGAATTCGGATATCCTTGTGGATGAAGAAATTCTTGGGCTGTTTCGACTCTACAATGTAAAAAATGAGTAATGGATGGATGTTAATATATGGAAACGAAGGATAATATGGTTTCAATACGAAATTATCTTACAATTGTAATACTTATGCTAATGGTGTTTGTGATGTTTATGTTTGCAGGCGTATCCTTAAATCTTCTGTCGGATACCTTTACGAACCGCCAGATGGAGGAAAGAGCTACTATTTCCTCCCGGGATACCATAACGGCAGATTCGCTTAATCTTAATAAAGCACCTTCCGCTAATTTAAGAAGCGGCAGGAAGATCCTTCATCCGGAGCAAAAACTGCATGCTGCTATCCTGTCGGACGATTCCGGGGATCCCATATCGCAGCTTCTTATTGAGTGGTGTGTATATCATAAGTACCTCTATAAGGTCTATCCTGCCTTGCCGGAGGAAGAGGAGGCAGCAGGCTATGATATCGTGCTGTTCGGTGATTATACGATTACAGCGGAGGATACCGGGCTTTTATATGCCTATGCAGATCTGGGAGTAACCATGATTTTCACACAGCTTCCCGGTTACCGGGAGATCTCCTTGGACAGGAAGCTTGCCGATTTTTTTGGCATCCATGCCGGAGTTAAGAAAGAAGTGACTGCGGATGGTATTAAGATATTTTCAGATTTCATGCTCAGTAAGGAGCGGATTTACCGAAAAGGAGACTATTTCGGTGAAGAGGATGATACCGAGATCCGCGTGCCGTATTATTCTCTCCGGGCAGGATATGAGGTGTATGCGGTCGGTATATTAGAGAATCAGAAGGAGCTTGATATAAAAGACCAGGAGCTTCCGCCGCTTCTTTGGAGGACGGTGACGAAGGAATCCTTTGTGTTCGTTGTAAATTCGGATATATTTCACGGCATGTCCCTGCTTGGTGTGCTGACCGGATTTATGGCGCGGCGCGAGGAATGCTACCTCTATCCGATTGTAAATGCACAGACGATCTCCCTGATCGATTATCCTTATTTTTCGGATGAAAATAAGGAGGAGATGCAGAAGCTCTACAGCCGAAGCGCAGAGTCAGTAGCAAGAGATATCCTCTGGCCGAACATCATACAGATACTTAAGAATTACGGCGGCTCCTACAGCTTTTTTGCAGCCGCACAGCTGGACTACCAGGGGGGAGCTGGTCCGAAGAAGGACTATCTTGACTTTTATCTGCGGGAGATCGATAAACTTCCCGGCAGTATGGGGCTTTCCCTCGGACAAGTATCGAATTCCAGTATGCAGGAGATCATCGGTCAGGATGAAGCCTTTTATAAAGAGCATCTGCCGGAATATGATTTTACCGCGTTATATGCTGCGGATTTTCCAGTAGAAGAGGTGAAAAGGAATCTGAAGCATGCGTTTTTAGAGAACATTAGTCTCGTTATGTCGGATGGCCGTAAGGACGGTGCGCTGCTTGGCTTTTTGGAGGATGAGGTGCTGTCGGTTAAATTTAATCTCGACGGTTCCCAGCATGAGACGATGGACGACCTGCAGATGATCTGCATTGAAAATGCCCTTGGCATGTGTAATATGAAGATGGATATCGGGCGTGTTATTTACCCGGAGGACCGTAAGGATGCGTGGAATTACTTGAGTCTGAAATGGTCCAAGGGGGATACGTATTATAAAGATTTCTCTACACTGGATATGGTGTCAATCTATGAAATGGAGAACCGGGTCAGACGTTTTCTGGCGCTGGATTATACCTATGCATATGATGAGGATCAGATTGATATTTCTTTGGATCATTTTGATGAGGAAGCGTATTTCGTACTTTATACCCGGCTAGGGAGTATCGATCAGGTAGAAAACGGAACAGCGGAGAAGATTTCCGATACCGCATACCTGATCCGGGCAGAGGATGCGAAGGTAAGGATTTCTATCAGAGAGAAACATATTCTTAAACAGCCGAAGAATGGAAAGCGGATACCGGAATTACCTGATGGGAAGGAAGCGTAGGCAGGGAGGGTAGTATAGAAAGGTATGGTGTTGGAATGAAGGTTTGTATAATTGCAGAAGGCTGCTATCCCTATGTGGTCGGCGGCGTATCCAGCTGGATACACAGTATTATTAAATTATTCCCCAATATAGAGTTTAATCTGATTGCGATTATTACAGACCGGAGTATCAGCGGCAAATTTGCTTATGAGCTGCCGGGTAATCTGACGGAAATACACGAGGTTTATTTACAGGATTCGGATTGGGTCGGCAAGCATAGGATCCGGAAGAACCGGGTGCGTCTAAAGAAAAAGGAAGCGGAGGCACTGCGTAGCCTGATCATCGGGGAAGAGGTCGACTGGATCACGGTATTTCGGATGTTTAACCGGAAGAACGTCTCAATCAACAATCTTTTGATGAGTCCGGAATTTCTTAAGATTACGAAGGATTATTATACCCTCCGGTTTTCCGATATCACCTTTTCGGATTATTTATGGACACTGCGCTCGATTTATCTGCCCCTCTTCTTTGCACTCAAATGCGTGCCGCCGAAGGCGGATATATACCACTGTGTATCGACCGGGTATGCGGGGATTATCGGCAGCAAGGCATTGACCTTATATCCGAATGCCAGACTGCTTGTCAGTGAACATGGGATCTATACCCGGGAACGGGAGGAGGAGATTATTAAGGCAAAATGGGTTCAGGGGATTTATAAGTCCATCTGGATCGAGCAGTTTCGTAAGATGTCCCAATGTGCCTACTATTTTGCGGATCTCGTCACCGCACTTTTTCGGCAGGCGCAGTCCCTCCAGATTGAACTGGGATGTCCAAAGGAGAAGGCGATCGTTACACCGAACGGGATCGCTGCCGAGCGGTTTTCAGGTATCCCCAGGAAGAATCCGGAGGATCCCTATATTAATGTAGGTGCAATTCTTCGGGTTACACCGATCAAGGATGTAAAGACCTTGATTAACGCATTTTATTACGCCCATAAGAAACAGCCGCGATTAAAGCTGTGGATCATGGGACCGGAGGATGAGGATCCGGAATATGCGGCAGACTGCCATGAGCTGGTTCGCGTTATGAACGCAGAAAACATAGTATTTACCGGGAGCATCCGTACGGCCGACTACATCGGTAAAATGGACATGACTATTCTTACCAGCATCAGCGAAGGCCAGCCACTTACGATTTTGGAGGGCTTTGCAGTGGAGAAGCCTTGTATTGCAACGAATGTGGGAAACTGCCGTGGACTGATATGCGGAGAGAATGATTCCTATGGAGATGCAGGGATCATGGTATCCGTCATGAATATTTCCGAGATATCCAATGCGATTCTAAAGCTTGCCAATCATCCCGATCTGGCAAAGCAGATGGGCAGGAACGGATACCGCCGTCTTATGGCGAAGTATCGAAATGTATATATGGAAGAAACCTATCGGAACATCTATAAAACGCTGGCGAAGATGAGAGGTGTTAACTATCCGGAGGAACCCTTTGTTCCGCCAAACAATTGATTTTATTACAGCTGCTCATTCAAACAGGGTGCAAATGGAAGAGTAATCATCGAAGTAATACATTCGGTATGAAAGGAGGAGTTCGAATATGGCAGGTATCGGAATTCAACTGAATCGGATCTTTGATAAGCATACGGTGATATCGTCCCTTTACGGCATCGGCTTTAGCTTTGTATATACCATTGCGCCAATGTTGGTTGTAATTGGGTGTCTTTTCGGAATGTTTGAGGTATTGGGTTTTGATACGGTAGGGTATCTGGAGAGAGAGACCTTTTCCTGCAGTATCCTGTATATTTTTATCTTTTCCCTTCTGACCTCCGCCCCATTTAACTCGGTGCTTTCCAAATTCCAGACGGATCGGATCTACGAGCAGCGGTACGAGGATATCCGGCCTTGTATCTATGTGGGAACGATTACGAATCTGACCCTTGCCTCTGTGGTAGCAATTCCGTTTTATCTCTATGAGATAGTTACCGGCAATGTACCGGTATACTATGTGTTTACGACATACATGGGATTTTTGGGACTGGTGCTGACCTTTTCGACGATGGTGTATAATTCCATCCTTAAGCAGTATAAGAAGATCACGATGTACTTTACCGTTTCTATGATAGTCACGTTTCTGCTGTCCGTGATCTTCCGGTTACTTTTTCAATTTTCGGTTGCCTACAGTATGCTCCTGGCGCTGTCGATCGGTTTTTTGCTGATTGCAGCCTTAGAGCTTGCCAATGTGCTGCGGTATTTTCCTACAAACAGCCGCAGATATGGAGATGTCCTGCACTATTTCAGAGTTTACTGGAAGCTGATTGCCTCGAATTTTTTATATACGCTGGGATTGTTTATTCACAATTTTGTATTCTGGGTACAGCCATGGCATCTGGTGGTACGGGATACCTATGTCTGTAACCCGTCCTATGATATGGCATCCTGCCTTGCTATGTTTACGAATGTTTCTGCAAGTGTATTGTTTATCTCCAGAGTGGAGATGCATTTTCATGAAAGATACAAGGAATACACGGAGGCTGTGATCGGCGGTAAGCTGGACAGCATTGAGAAAGCGAAGAAGAGAATGTTTCGCGGGCTTTCCTCCCAGATCCTGTCACTTGCCCATATTCAGTTCATTGTTTCGGTGGTCCTTTTCTTCCTTGCCATGGTGGTTCTTCCGATCATAGGATTTGCCGGTATGATTATGGAGATATACCCGCAGCTGGCCGTGGGGTATTTCATTTCCTTTCTGATGTATTCGGAGATGCTGTTTCTGTATTATTTTGATGATCTGACCGGTGCGGTGCTCAATGGTGTGATCTATGCAGGTATTTCCTTTACCGGCTCCTTGCTGGCAGCACATCTGCCGCCCATATGGTATGGTGTGGGATTTACGGCGGCATCCTTTTTCGCATTTTCCTTTTCCTATTTTAGATTGCGCTGGATCGAGAGAAATATGGATACCCATGTATTTTGCCGGGGCACGGTTCTAAAGCAGGAAAGCGGTGAGATGCCGGAGCCGGACATCTATAATGCGTATAAAAAAAGGACGGCATCAGTGAACAATAAAAGCAATAAGATTTGAGGTATTATATTGTTTCCTATTACTTGAGTTTTTTCTCGATTTGTGTAAATTAATGAAGACGATCTGGTGGGAAGGCTTTTGACTCAATTAAAATATATTGCAAGGCGGTTATCCGCACTAATTCCTTGCAAAACTTATAATATGAGGAGGAGTTATATGTCGGTTATTCTTCGGGTGTCTATCTGTTTATCGGGTATTGTTTTGATTTTTATGGCAAGAAGGGCAAGTATTGTCCGCAAGATGACGGAAAAGCAAAGCCTTTTCTGGATTGCGGGAGGATTTATCATTATACTGTTCGGTCTGATTCCTCAGCTAGTGTATTTTATTTCCGATCAGTTCAAGGTGGAATATCCGCCGTCCATCATATTTGCAATCGCCATTGTTCTTGCAACCTATGGAATCTTTAGCTGCTATAAGGCAAATGCCGAATTATCCGCGCGTGTACAGGAGCTTGCCATGCAGGTGTCTCTGCTAAATGAAGAGAACAGCCATTTACGGAAGCTGTTAAAGCCGGATGGCTCAGATAGACTGGATACACCGGATGACCAGGATAGCTCAGATAACCAGGATATCAGGGAAGAGAGCAATGAAATGCAGGAGAACCAGGAGAATGGTTGAGAAATAGTTTTTCTGGTGTGTCCGCAGAGCTTCTTTAAATACGAAGGATAATAGGTACAGGATATGAGTGACAAAGCCGATTTATAAACTCGATTTCGTCAATTTGCACAATATATGTGTTGACAAGTAATATGAAACAAACTTCATTCGCAACAAGCAGTTACGAAAAAGCATTGCACAAAGCGCAATACTTGGGTTGAAGTACGTAATGGTACATAAAACCACAAAATACGTGGTCTAAGTGCCAACGACTTCAAAGCAGTTGCGAATTAAAATATTGTTTCCTATTGCCTAAGTTTTACCTTGATTTGTGCAAATTGATGAAGATGATTTGTTAAGAAGGCTTTTGTCGGGCTAATCATGTGCAGGAATGAGGGTTAGGAATGAAAAAGCTGTTATTTATTATTAATACGATGGGACAGGCCGGTGCGGAGACTGCCCTGATTCAGCTGCTTCATAAGCTGGATTCGACCGGGGAGTATGATCTTTCTCTTTATGCGGTCATTCCCTGCGGAGAACTCTTTTGCCAGGTACCAGAGCGGGTGCATATCTTAAATAAGCATGTCTGTTTATGTTCCCTGCTGTCTTTTCCCGGGCGCCTTAGAATCGCCGGATCCGTCCTGTATTCGTTTTTTTATAAGCTGATGGGATTTCGGCTGCTTGGTTATATGATACGAAATATAAGAGAGCAGAAGGCCTCCGGCAGAAAGCTGCAGTATGACAAGCTGCTGTGGAGACTTCTTGCAGCCGGACATCCGGGTAGAGAAGAAACCTACGATCTGGCGGTTGCTTATATTGAAGGAGCAGCGACCTATTATCTGGCAGATCAGGTAAAAGCCTCCCATAAGGCGGCATTTGTCCATATCGATTATCCGAACGCAGGCTATACACCGCGGATGGATCGGGACTGCTACCGGGGGATGGAGAAAATATTTGTTGTTTCCCATGAGGTGGGGGAGAGGTTTTGTGAGGTTTATCCGCAGTATCGGAATAAGGTAAGGCTGTTTCGGAATCTGCTGGACCGGGAAGGAATTCTTCGAAAGGCAGAAGAGGGGGCTGGATTTACGGATGGGTTTGATGGGATTCGTCTGGTGACGGTCGGTCGTCTGCATTACCAGAAGGGCTATGATATTGCTGTGAAGGCACTGGCGAAGCTGCGGCAGGACGGCTATCCGGTGCGCTGGTATGTGATCGGGGAGGGCATGGAACGACGCAATCTGGAAATGCTGATTAAGAAATATCAGGTGGAAGACAACTTTATTCTAATGGGTGCCAGGGACAATCCTTACCCATATATGAAGCAGGCAGACATCTATGTACATGCGACCCGCTATGAGGGAAAAAGTATCGCAATCGAGGAAGCGCAGATATTAGGAAAGGTAATTGTTGCATCCGATTGTACTGGTAACCGGGAGCAGATCGAAGCAGGATATGACGGCGTCCTGCTGACGCTGAATGCGGATGATTTAACGCGCGAGCTGGAGCGGATTATCGATGATCCGGAATTACAGAAGGAGTATGCAGAACATGTGCTGGAGAAAAAAATGGATTTCCCGGCAGATTTAGAATGTATGCTGGCATTACTTGATGAGGAAAGTGTGCTCTGCAAAGCATGAAAAGATCTGAATTTCATGCATAATATTTGCAGACTTTAAGGAAAGGCATGGGATGAATATGAAAAAAGTACTGATTATTGTTCCTGCATTTAACGAGGAAGAGAATATGACATCTTTATTTAATAATCTTTGTACACCGGAGATTCGAAGCTTCGCGGATATTCTGGTGGTGAATGATGCTTCCATGGATCAGACCGGTTATATTGCAAGAACCTTTGATGTTACGGTAGTTAACCATGTATTTAATCTGGGGTATGGTTCCGCTCTCCAGGTCGGCTATAAATATGCGGTTCGCCGGGGATATGATTATGTCATTCAGATGGATGCAGACGGTCAGCATAATACCTCCAATATCGCCCATATCTATCAATGCCTGACGACACCGGATGCAGAGGGAAATCTGCCGGATATCGTTATCGGATCCCGTTTTGTTGAGGGAAGTCAATCCTTTAAGGTGTCCGGATTAAAGAAATGCTCCCTTGCACTGTTTTCCTGGATGATTAAGAAAATAACAGGCAAAACCATCACGGATCCTACCTCAGGCTTACAGGGGCTGAATAAAAAAGCATTTACATATTATTCCAGATTTGGCAATTTTGATTACTTCTACCCGGATGCCAATATGATAATCCAAATGCTTTTGTTGGGCTTTCGTGTTGAGGAGACCGCATCCATCATGCATAAAAGAAAGGCAGGAATCAGCATGCATACCGGGCTGATCAAGCAGATGACCTATATGCTGATTATGCCTCTTAGCATCTGGTCGGTAGTGATACGAATAAAAAGCGGATTGCAGAAATAACTTATGACACGCAAATCAACTTATCCCTTTTTATTAAAAGCAGGGAAAGGAAGGGTTCTGATATGTTTCAAAATGGAAAGATTCCAAAAATAAAATGGATCCCGCTTCCGAGAACGGAACGAGCGGAGTCACTTCATAACCCCTATTGCGGGTGGTACACGATTTATCGGTTTTATGCGGATCAGGACAGGATGCAGCCGGACGGGGAAGTGATTGAACAGGTCCCGGTTCAGGAAAATGAGCAGCTTTGTCTTGTAGAGATCAATCTTCTTCCCTTTCATGAGACGCCTATTTCAGAGAATGCTCTGCAGATCGTAGAGCGGATCTTCCGGCATTTTACCGCGCATCAAAAGCAGATGATCGTGCGTTTTTTATACGATTGGGAAGGGAAAGGCATATTACATGAGCCAAAGGATCCAGCCATAATCCTAAATCATATGCGTCAGCTGTCTCCGCTTCTAAAGGAGTATACAAGGAGTATTTATATCCTCCAGGGACTTTTTATTGGCAGCTGGGGAGAGATGCACAGCTCCCGCTATCTAAGCGAACGAAGTATGACCCGTCTGGCAAGGCAGCTGTATGAATGCTCCGGAGAAGAAACACAGATCGCACTGCGCTGTCCAAGCTTCTGGCGGATGCTGTTTCAGACCTATAAGCCGCTCGAGGCGGAAGCTGCATTTACCGGTATTCAAAAGGCAAGGTTTTCTCTGTTTAATGACGGCATGATGGCTTCCGAGGATGATTTTGGCACCTACGGAAGGGTCCGGGCTGTCCATTCCGAGACTTACGGTGATAAGTGGGTTCGTGAGGATGAGCTTGTATTTCAGAACAAATTGTGCAAGTATGTCTCCAATGGCGGTGAGGCTGTTCATGCCTGTAACTGGAACGACGGGGCAGCGGCTATTGCGACCTTGAAAGCAATGAGAGTTTCCTATCTGCATGGTGATTATGATGAGCAAGTTCTTGCTAAGTGGAAGACGGGCAGCTCCGGCTCGAACCGTGCCCTGTGGCGGGAGTGCTCTGCCTATGCCTATATCACAGCCCATCTGGGTTACCGTTTTACCATTGTAGACGCGGCTTTGTCGGCTGCCCCGGATAGGAGCGGTAATCGAAAGGCGTCGGTTACGATTTGTAACAGGGGCTTTGCTCCCTGCTATCATAAATTTCAGGTTCAATTTGTCGTCCGTACCGCATCCGGTCCGGAGTGGTATACGTATGAGGTGGATACCGATACCCGTATGTGGATGCCTGGGCAAAGAGTAGAGATCGAGACGGTGCTTACGGTGGGAGAATGGAGGCAGAGCAGCTATATCCTCTGCTTTGGAATCTACGATCCGCGCTCGCAGCAGCCGATCCGGCTGGCAGATACCTTTTCAGCAGCTGATCATCGGGGGATTTACACCCTGGGCTATTTTAGTGCTGAAATCTAGTATGGTATTGTGCTGATTGGAAATCTGGTATGGTATTGTACTGCTCGGAAAATCTGGTACATAAATTGGGAACGACATTCGTGGAATGCTGTATTACCGGTCCAGCACCTCATTTCATTGATAGAAAAAAAGGAAGTCATATGGAAAATTCATTATTAAGTGTTATTATAATTGCAAGAAGGAATACTTCCCTAAGCATGCGGCATGCACTGGACAGCATTTTGAATCAGATCTATTCGCCGATCAAGGTACTTGTGCTGGATGCGAATGAGCCAAACAGTATGTACAGTCTCGGTTTACAGGAGGATTTGGCGGAGTACCCGGAAGTGGATTATCGGAAGGTGGATCCGCTATTGTCCGTTGCCGAGCTTCGTAATCTTGCGCTAACCCATGTGGAGGGAGAATATATTGCATACCTAAACAGTAAGGATGCCTGGGCTGCTACCAAGGCGCTGCTGCAGATAGAACAGCTTAAGAAAGAGGAAAAGGCAGCAGCCTCCTGCAGTAATGGTGTGCTCATCGATAAGCGGAAGGCGTGTGCTGAAGTGGAACCGCTGAACGCGCAGATGATCTCGGATGTCTCCGAATGGGTACTGAATAATCCGGCGAAAATGTCAGCCCAGGTGATCTATCGAAGGTCCGCTCTGCTGGAGGAAGGCGGCTTTGACCGGCAGTTTGTTAATTTCTGTGATGGAGATATGCTGCTCCGGTTCAGTAAAAAAAGCAAAGTCCTGCTTCTACCAGTCTCCTTATGTGAATGCTGTATTACACTGGAGGATGAGGAATATGATTGGAATACCTTTCGGGATCACCAGAAGCTACGGAACAAATATATGGAGTTCTTTTTGGTTAATCGGCAAAGGACACTGCTTTTTTATGAGCGGCTGATGCAGCTTGCCAAGCAGAATTATCTCTGGTTGAATTATATTATCTATGTCTTTTTGTACTTTACAAAAGCGCCGGTATATACGCTTCTTAAGTTGTTAAGAAATATCCGGCGGCTGGCAGGAGATCTGGTGAAGTGGCTCCGCAGAACTCTGTCCTTATGCTTAGAGGGGATTCGGATGCAGCGGGATATCCGGCAGATGCAGCGGGGAAGGTTTGAAAGAATTAAGGCATTAAGACCGGCAGATGCAGCAGCACCATCGGAGGAAAAACCAGTTACTTTTGCCTCTGCGCGCCGATATAACGAGCAGAAGCCCCTGGATTTTGCCTTTCATAAAAAACTAACGAGCATTGTGATTCCGGAATATGTTACCGTCATTAAGAAAAATATGTTTTATGGCTGTGATCAGCTGGTTTCCATTGAAATACCAAGCACGGTACTTCGGATTCAGGCACATGCTTTTCAGAAATGCAAGCGGCTGCGTCAGGTTACCATCGAAGAGGGGAGCCGTTTGGAGAAAATCGGTGCGTATGCCTTTGCCGGCTGCAGTGCACTGGAAACCCTGGTTCTGCCATCAAGTATTGCCCAGATCGGAAAGGGTGCATTCTTTGAATGCTGCTCCCTAAGGCATCTTCTCTTTACCCATTTGCATCATGGGGAGGAAAAGACTAGCCGGGTTTTCCCTCCCGCCATTTTAAAGATTTCAAGCAATACCTTTGCCGGTTGCTCTGACCTCACGGTCGCTGAGTTCGGCGCTGACAGCATGCTGGAGGCAATAGAAAGCGGTGCCTTTCTGGGTTGTGTCCGATTGAAGAAAGGTCTTTTCACAGGAGAGATAAAGACCCTCGGAAGCTATGCCTTTGCCTATTGCAGTAAGCTTGAGACAGCGGTATTTCCGCAGATTGATGCGTTACAGAGCATTGAGAAAGGTGCTTTTATGCATTGCGCCTCCTTAGCGTATTTTCAGCTTCCGGAGCCGATCGAGCATATCTATGAACGTACCTTTTACGGCTGCTCTAGCTTGAAACGGATCAAGATACCGAAGAAGGTGCTTTCCATCAACCATCAGGCATTTGCAAAATGCAGTGCACTGATGGAAGCCGTTATCCTAACGGGAGATGTTACAATTTCGCCGACAGCCTTTGAGAAGCATACAAAGCTTAGTATACAGGGGGGCATAGAGCAGGACAGTGCTTCGGAGGAGAAGGAGATACGGTAAATGAGCACAGAAGAGAAGAAAAATTATATCTATAATGTTATATACCGTTTGTCGATCTGTATCCTGCCTCTGATCGTCACGCCCTATGTGGCACGGGTGCTGGGGGCGGAGCAGGTTGGGCTATACTCTTTTTCCAGTACCGTCGCCTGCTACTTTATCATGCTTGGCAAGCTGGGGCTGGATAACTACGGCAATCGGAGCATTGCTGCCTGCAGGGAGAATGTGGAGAAGCGCAGCAGGGTGTTCTGGGGAATCTACAGCATGCAGGTGATTACCTCGCTGCTCTCCATACTGGTCTTTCTCCTGCTCATCCGGATTGTCTTCCAGGAGGACCGGAGGGTGTATTGGATGCAGCTGATTTATGTAGTGTCTGTGCTTTTTGATGTCAGCTGGTTCTTCTATGGTATGGAAAAGTTCCGCCTCACCATGATACGAAGCTTGATTTCCAGAGCGCTCATTATATTGCTTGTTTTTACCTTTGTGCATTCGGATCAGGATCTCTGGGTGTATACCTGCGTCATGTCAGTTAGCTTTCTGTTCGAGCAGGTGCAGCTGCTGCCGTTTCTGCGAAAGCAGGTAAAGCGGGTACCGCTTAAAAAGAAGGACATTGTCCGCCATATCGCACCGAATATGAAGCTGTTTCTTCCCCTTTTGGCGCTAAGCATTTATAATTGGATGGATAAGATTATGTTGGGCGTTATTACAAAAAGCACCGCCGTTGTTGCATTCTATGTATATGCGGAAAATATCATAAACCTGCCGAAGGGGATCTTGTCTGCGCTGGATACGGTGATGCTCCCGAGAATCTCGAACCTGGCAGCGAAGCATCGCATCGAGGAGGGCATCCAGAAGATGCGGAATTCGATCCGTTTCAACAGCTTTATCTCCTGTGCGCTCTGCTTTGGTATAGCCGGTATCGCTCCGAATTTTATTCCCTGGTTTTTCGGACCGGAATATACGCCGGCAGTCCTGCTAACGATGGAGCTTGCCATGGTGATGATCCCAATGAGTATTGTCAATGTGGTGCAGACGCAATATCTGATACCCTTTCAAAAGGAAGTGGTTTATATAAAGGCAGTGTTTTTGGGAGCTTTGACCAATGTGATTTTTAATCTGGCGTTTATTCCGTTGTATGGTGCCTCCGGAGCAGTGATCGGTACGTTTGGGGCAGAGCTTGTAGTATGTATATTCCAGCTATATCATATCCGGGAAATCTATGATTTTTGTAAATTTATTAAGATGCTCCTGCCCTTTTTCATATGCGGTATTCTGGAATTTGCTGTGACCTATTTCCTTGGCTGTCTTCCTCTGAACATCCTTTTGCTGCTGGTGATACAGATACTTGCCGGAGGGGCGGTCTATCTGACGGGATGCGCCGTCTATGTGATTGGGATCAGCAGGGAATATCGTAATATTAAAGAAATTCTAAAAAATCTGAAACTATAAGAAATTGCTAGAGCATAGAATGGAAAAAACAGATAAAACAGATGGAACATAGGGAACAGATAGAACATAGGGAAAAGGATAAAAAAAGGTAATACAGGATGGATCTGGATACAATAGGACAGAATCAATGAAATCAGAATGAAACAAATAAAAGATGATAGGAGTATCATAAGTCATTAAAAACCATGAACATGATAGGACCTTCTAATCATATCAAAATCTTAAAATGACTTATGACATTCATATTAAGAGATAGGAGCAGAAACAGTGATCGTAGATACCAATGCATACATAATATCGTTAATTAAAGTAGTAATCGCTTGTCTAATACGGGATTTTCTGATCCCGCTTTTCGTGTGGAGAAGGCATCTGAAAACCAGAAGCTATGGTTACAGGTTCTGGTTTTGCCTGCTTACCCAGGCAAGCCTGCAGATCAATCTGGTATTGCTCTTAGGGTTTCTTAATATCTGCAACCGCTTTACGATTCTTGCAGGCAATATCCTAATATACAGCCTAATCATCTGGAACAATTCGGATAAAAAGCTTCTCCGCCGCATGAGGAAAAGCGCTGGCGACCTATGGAATGCCTACAAGGAGGAGCGGCTCATGCGATATATGGCACGCAGGATGCGGGAATGGTTGCGGGATCTCCGGAGAAAGGTGCGCAGTCTGCCTGTCTGGAGATACCTTCGAAAGAATTGGGTGGAAGCGGTTCTTCTTGCAGGATTGGTAATTTATAATATCTGGTTTCTGACACATAATGTAATGTGGTATCACAGCTATCTGTTCTCCGATATCCCGGTACATCAGTCCTGGATCTATGAACTGGAGCATGGAACTTTATTTTCAGACGGTATCTATCCGTTTGGTATGCATGCCATGATCTATATTATTCGGATTGTCTTCCGGTTGAATCTGCGGGAAATCTTATTGTACGCCGGTGCCTATCAGACGGTAATTCTTATGATTGGTCTATATCTGCTGGCAAAGGAGATTTTTCAGGCAAAATTCACGCCCGTGGCAGCGGTTCTCATATTCAGCTTCATGCTGAATCAAGGTCGGTATTCCGCTTCGCTTCCGCAGGAGATGGGTATGTATACGGTAATCGGACTGGCTTATTTTATGATCCGCTACCTGCATACGGACAAAGATAAGTTTGTTATGAAGAGTGATTCAAAGCTTCGCAGCTTCTTCCGTATCAATTCCTATATCAACCGGAGATATATCAATTCGGAAGCGATCCTTCTTATGCTTTGTGTTGCCTTGGTGATCGCCTATCATTTTTATACAGCAATCGCAGCTATATTTCTGGTGATTTCCATCGGACTTGCCTATATCCCAAAGATTTTTCAAAAGCAGTATTTTGTTCCGCTGCTGTTTTGCGGGATGATGGGAGCGGTGATTGCAGTTCTTCCCCTGGCAGCCTGCCGTGTGAAGGGAATCCCGTTTCAGGAATCGATGGAATGGGCGACCAGTGTCATAGCCGGTGAGGAATGGCGGGGCAGTGACATGGATTACCAAGCAAAGCTGGCAGAAGCACAGGGCAGAAAGGTGCAGGAAGATTCTGCTTTCACCGAGGAGAAAAAGGAGAAAGTATCCGTCGATTATTCTGCAATGACTCCCATGGAAATTCTTCGGTATTACTATGTAGCAATCTTCAATTTTGGTCTTTTGGCAATGTTTGGCGGCAGTGCGACGAAGCTGATGTTTCTTTGTATGCTGCTTGGTCTCCTCTGTGCCATTCTACTGCTGTTACAAAAGAAAACCAGAAATTATGGGCATGATTATATCGCTCTGATGATTAATATGATAATTCTATGTACCGTTGGTGCAGCACAGGTATTAGGGCTTGTAGAACTGGTTGCGGCTGCCAGAGCCTCGACCTTTGCGGAACCGTTTATCGGTCTGATCTACATGCTTCCGGTGGATTTTATCTTTCGGATTCTGGGACGATGGAAGAACCGTTACTATCAATCCTTTCTTAATGTTCTCTCCTTATCCGTATGTGGCATTGCGGCGGTCCTAATTATTAAAATGGGCTGGTATCATGCTTTCTTTGATGTAAACCAGGCTTACTATAATGAATCGGAATATCTGCTTCGGCACATCCGGCAGTCCTATAAGAAGAATACCTACACAATCGTGTCGCCGACGGATGAATACTATGATGTGCTTGATTGTGGCTACCATACACAGCTTTCCAAGTTTATGGATATGGTAAATGGGAATCAGAAGGAGTTTACTTTCCCCACCGAATATGTATTCTTTTTTATCGAGAAACGTGTCTTGCAGGACTATACGTATGGACCGGTGGAGGTAGATTTAAAATATGCGGCGATGAATCTGGTTTATCTGGAAAATTCGCAAGATTACTATTTCCAGCGTGCAATTATTGAATCCCAGGCTTATTACTGGGCACAGAAAATGCAGCAGGTCTATCCGCTTAATTTTAAGGTGTTCTATGAAGATGATATCTATGTAGCCTATATCCTAAAGCAGAATACCTATAGTCCGTATAACCTGCAGATGGATTATTTGCCTGCGGATGCAGGATGAGCCCATGAGCGGCTTCCTTCCTTTGATTCTATGCTGCGATTGGCGGCGCGGAATACAGGGAGGGAGTGATACAGAAAGGGAAGAGAGAAAGGAGAGGGGAACAAATGAAAGAGAAGCAAAGCTTATGTGTCGCTTATGCGGCAGATGATAATTATGCAAAATACCTTGGCATTTCCATGCTGTCTTTGTTTCAGTCAAACAAAGAGTTCGCAGAAATTACGGTGTTTGTTCTGGACTGCGGTATAAAAGCTTCCAATCGGGAAAAGCTTGCGTTGATTGCAGAGGAGTACAGCCGTGAGATCTATTTTAGCTCAATGGAAGCGGTTGTCTACGGTCTTGATCTGCATATGGGCTCCAGAAAGATGCCGGTTGCTTGCTATGCAAGGCTATTCTTGGCTTCTATTATCCCTGTGTCCTACGATAGAATTCTTTACTTGGACTGCGATACAATTGTGCGGGGCAGCTTAACGGACTTCTGGAAGGTCGATCTGGAGGGCTGTACGGTTGCCGGTGTCCGTGATACGGTGGACAGCTTCTTTTTAAAGAAGATCGGTCTTAATCCGGGGGAAGCTTATGTGAATTCCGGAGTGCTTTTAATCAATCTTATCGAGTGGAGAAAGGAACAGATAGAAGAGCAGTTTATGGAGGTGATCCAGAGGTTTGACGGGAAGGTACCACACCATGATCAGGGCGTTATCAATGCGGTCTGCAGGAAACGAATCGTTTCCCCCGAATTCAATGTGATCTCCAATATGTATACTTTCTCAGCGAAGACGATCAAACGGATTTATTTCATGGACAGCTTTTATTCCCAGGAGGAGCTGGAGAAAGCAAAAAATGATCCGGTCATTCTTCATTTCACAACCGGATTGGTAGGAAGACCCTGGGAGGAGAAGTGCACACATCCGAGAAAGGAAGAATATAAAAATGTGGCACAGGCTTCTCCCTGGAAGGACGATCCACTCCTGTCGGACAGCAGAAAGCTCTCAGTTAAAGCGTTTTCTGGCTTTTACCGGTATGCACCGCATTTCCTTTCCGAGGCGGTTTACCGGTATGCAAGCCTGCTGACACATCGCAGGGAGTAAGAAAAATGGCTGCTTCCGAAAGTATAAAAACGGTTTTTTTGACGAGTATAATGAAATAGGAATGTCATAGGCCATCCTAAGATTTTGATAGGAATAGGAGCCAAATATCTATGCGATCCGATTCTTGACTTATGATAACTCTGTTATAATACGAGAAAAAGAATGGGAGGTTGGAAGAAAACCATGCAGAAACAGGATGAATTTTTGGCAAGGCGTCCGGGGATTATTGGTGAGGATCAGTTCCGGCAGTATGCGGTGCTGATTCCCCTCTTAGATACACCGGAGGGTATCTTTTTGCTGTTCGAGAAGCGCTCCGACAAGCTAAGACGCCAGCCCGGGGAGATCTGTTTTCCAGGAGGAAAGCTGGAACAGGGGGAAACCTTTTGTGAGTGTGCTGTACGGGAAACCGTGGAAGAGCTGCTGGTAAAGCCGCAGCAGATTCAGATCTTTGGTCCAGGGGATATTTATATCTCTCCTTTCAATCTGATCGTGCATTCGTATCTTGGTGTTATAAAGGAGTATCAGAATACATTCAGTACGGACGAGGTTGCCGAAATCATAAGGATACCCCTGGATTTTTTTCGTAACCAGCAGCCAGCGCATTATGAGAGCAGATTAATCAATGAACCACCGGAGGACTTCCCTTATGAATGGATTCCCGGAGGGGAGAATTACCCTTGGGCAAAGGGAACCTATGATATTTACTTTTACCGGTATGAGAATCAGATTATATGGGGAATGACAGCGTATGTTGTAAGATCTGCGGTGAAATTGATGGATGAATACCATTTATTTCCTCCTCACGAACAGATGCAATAGAGAACAGATTGCAGGAATTAAAAGATAGTAATCAGCAGCAACAGTCATTTGGCTATGGTATATCCGGAAGCGATGGCGTTGCTGTTTTTATGTCCTGATATAGCAAAGTACCGGATTTGCAGCTGCCTGTCTTAATCGTTTTCGCCTTAAGAGGATGAAATGGAAGGACAAGGAATCGGCAAAAAGCGCGTAGAGGAATGCGTACCGCTCCGGTAATCTAAACTTTCATAAATCGACAAAATACTGCGCTTTTCATTCAGCACGGCGGTACCCGAAGCAGGAAGCGAAGGGGAAGAAAACAGGCAAATAATAAAACATTTTTATTCTCTCGATTCTCTTGACAGGTTGGTAATATATAACTATACTATATTTAAGTAAGGTAATTTCTATAAAAAAATAGGCGGTAAATACGAATTATATATATAAATTGACAATAGATACCGTAAATTTTCGTGGTTATGCAGAAAATATTTTACAACTGCTGTACATATTGACATAATATTTCGACCAGATATCGCTTTAGTAAAACAAGTTTTATTAAGATTACTGAAAGGAATCCGAACGACTAAAAATTTCCGGATTCGACAGCATTATCTTTCCGATTTGCTCAAGCCGGAGCAGGAGATTCCGGCAGGAAACGTAACCGCTCGTATTAAAACGTTTAAGATATCCTTTCGGTAACGTTTTGTGAGCCCGTCATACTGTGTTAGTTTTAACCAATATGGTTATTACGATAAAATAGTAGGAGGGAAATATTATGAAAAAAAGAACTATGAAAGTGTTGGCACTGTTTCTTTCTGTTCTCATGATCTTTGGGATGTTAACAGCCTGCAAGACCAAAGAACCGAAAGAAACACCAACCACCGGTCAGGAGGCAAATAAGCCGGAAGAAGAGAAGCCAACGGAACCTGCGGAAGAAGAAGCCCCGAGTGAGGATGAGAAAGAGCAGGCGGAGAATGAACTTCCAAGAGAAGAAACCCTGTATTTTGCCGGCCAGCAATGGGGCGCTGTAGTTGGCTGGAACGTACTCGGCGATGGCAATAACAATTCCATGGCTTTGGCAGCATCCGGAAGCGGTTCCCGTACCATTATGTTCGAGACCCTGTACATGTATAACATGCTGGATGCTTCCTATACTCCTCTTCTTGCAGACGGTCCTTATATCTGGAATGATGATATGACCGAGATGACGGTAAAGATTAAGAGCGCCGCAAAATGGAGTGACGGCACACCAGTTACGGCAGATGATGTGGCGTATACCTTTGAGACAAATGCTAAAATTGAGAACAACCAAGGCCTGGCATTCGCTCCTTACATTGAATCCGTAACGGCAGTTGATCCTCAGACCGTATTGATCAAGGCAAAATTAGACGATTCCGGCAAGCCGGTTAACCCTCTGCAGGTGCAGCAGTTTATCGTGCAGGTTTATATTGGTCAGAAGGCTTGGATAGAGACGGTTGAGACTCGTAACAATAATGACGCTACAGCAATTAAGAATGATGTTGCTGAAGATGTTGTTTACTCCGGCCCTTACCACAAATATTTTGCGGATGATACCAAGGTTGTATATGTACGTGATGATAATTACTGGGGCAAGGATGCTTCCATGTGGGGCAAACTGCCCGTTCCTAAGTACCTCGCACATGCCATTTATTCAGATAATGCTGCAGCCCAGGTGGCTTTTGAGGCAGGCGAGGTCGATGTTGACCAGCAGTTCATTAATAATGTCCAGGATCTCTGGGAGAAAAAGGGACTTCCGATTTCTACCTACATGGCTGAGGCGCCTTACGGCATCTGCGTAAATATGCCGACTGCTTGGTATAATCTTGATAATCCGGCTCTTCAAAATGCAGCTATTCGAAAAGCAATTGCGATTGCAGTTGATTATGATAAGATCAATGCAAACGCTATGACCGGACAGTCACCTACCTTTGAACAGGTACCTCGTTCCTGCATGAATCCGACCGACGGCGAGCAGGCAACCTTTAATCATGATGCAGTGAAGGATCTTCAGTGGGTTGGCAATGACATTGACGGCGCTAAGAAGCTGCTCGATGATGCAGGCATTAAGGACACCGATGGTGATGGCATCCGTGAATTAGACGGTAAGAAGCTTTCCTTTATCGCAGCTTGCCCAGATGGATGGAGTGATTGGCAGGCATCCATAGAAATCGTTGCAGCAGCCGGCAAGAATATCGGCATCGAGATTACAACCCAGTATCCGGATGCGAATACCTTCCAGAGTACAGTAACCTCTGCAAAGCAGACAGATTATGATATCTTCATGATGTGGACAGAAAGTGCATCACCGACACAGCCTTGGGGACGTGTTCGTAACCTGATGAGCAGTGAGTTTAACGGCAAGGATAACAACTGGTCAGGTAACTACGGGCATTACAGCAACGACCGTATTCAGGAACTGCTGAAAAAGATTCCGGCAGAAACCGATGAAGCGAAGCTGAAAGATTACTATACCGAATGCGTTGAGATTTACTTAACTGATATTCCGTCCTTCTCACTTATGTACCGGCCGGACAAATTCCATGCGGTAAACGAATCCGTATGGACTGGTTTCCCGGAAGCAGGCGACGGATTAAATATCCCTCCGCTGGATTGTACCGATGGTTATGGTATTGCAGCTCTTTACAATTTGACATTGGTTCAGTAACTGGAATAATTGAACTTGATTCGTAAGACCTGAACACTAACGATACAGCCATGTTTCGGGAGCTTTGAAACATGGCTGTTTTTAAACATCCTGGGAGGTAAGAGGGAAAGATTTTTCAAATCTTTCCCTCAGCAAGTTTGGGTCTGTGCTGCATCCACAAACTTATATATGCGCATTGTCTCGTAAACGAGCCAACAAGGCAGCGCAGAAATGAGGTAATCTATGAAAGGCTATCGTAAATATTTCGGAAAAAAGATTTTATGGTTCATAATAACATTTTTTGTCGCATTTCTTCTTAATTTCACGCTTCCCCGGTTAATGCCGTCCGATCCTATCACATCAATCATGGCAAGAACGGCGCGGGGGATTACCGATTCTGCAAGAACACAGGAAATGTATAATAACTATGTTAAGGCGTTTGGACTTGACAAGCCAATCCTGATTCAATTCTTTACCTATGTTAAAAATGCTTTCAGAGGAGATTTTGGTCTTTCGTTTGTCCAATATCCCCGCAGTGTAAGCAGTATTATATCGAGTGCGATCCTATGGACCGTAGCGCTGCAGCTGCCTGCTATCATCGTTGGCTGGCTGCTGGGGAATCTTCTTGGTGCGCTGGCTGCATATATCCGAAAGGGTTTTGATAAGATCCTTATGCCAATCAGCTTATTTGCGGGCTGTATCCCAGCTTTTGGTATGGCGGTAATTCTGCTGGTTGTTTTTGCAATTAAATTAAAAGTCGCACCGATTTCGGGAGGCTATGGTTATGAACTGATACCAAACTTTAGCTGGAAGTTTATTAAATCCGTCATAGCGCATTATCAGCTCCCCTTCTGGTCGATTGTCCTGATCTCCATCGGCGGCCAGGCAGTTGGGATGCGCTCCATGTCGATCTACGAGTTGAATGCGGATTATGTGAAATACAGCCGCTTCCTTGGAATCAAGGACAGAAAAATAGTCGGATATGTATTCCGCAATGCCATGCTGCCGCAGGTAACCGGCCTTGCACTTTCCATCGGCACCATGGTCGGAGGGGCGATTGTTGCGGAAGTTGTGTTCAGCTATCCGGGGCTTGGAACCACGATCCTGCGTGCGGTCAAGGCTTCGGATTATCCGCTTTTATCCGCTGCGACATTGATTATTACGATTATGGTACTGGTAGCATCCTTTGTAATTGACATCATCTACGGCTTTATTGATCCGCGTGTCAAAGCGGCGCAATTTGATTAAAGGGAGGTAGGAGAGCATGAAAAATACAATACGTCAGGTATTTCACTCCTCTAAATTTGTTGTAGGATTTGCGATATTTGCGGCCGTTTTACTCTTGATTATTATTTATCCGCTATTATATCCCGGAGATCCACTGGAAATGATCGGACTGGGGTCTTTCTTTAAGCCTGGCACCTATGTATCCGTTTATGATGCCATAGACACGGAAAGCGGTACCATGAAGCTGCCGGATGCGAATGCAAAAAGGATTGCCAATAAATTAAGCGAGGAAGACCGCGAAGCGATGAAGGTCTGGCTGGTTGCAGCCGGCGTTTCTGAGGAGGAGATCGATACCGGCGATACGGATCGCCTGCTGGCACTTTGGAAAGAAAAATATGATCCTTCCATAAAGCCCAAAGGAATGGTCATGGCAGAACGTAATTATTACAAACGTCTCAATAAGAATCTGGAGGGTGCATTAAATGCCAGTGAGATCACGGTCTCCGAAAAGGATCCGGAAAGCGGTGAAATGACGGAAGGCAAGACGATTTCCGATACGGATTATGTGAATACCAAGGATGTGGCAAATAAAGTAACGCTGCCTCTGGGTACAGATAATTTTGGACGCGATGTCTTAAAGGAGCTTGTTTCCGCGACAAAGACATCCCTTTTCATTGGCCTTATTGCCGGTGTTATTGCTACCTTTATCGGTCTTTCCCTGGGACTTTTGGCAGGATATATCGGAGGATGGGCGGATGATTTTATTATGTTTGTCACCAATCTGTTTACCGTAATTCCTGGATTTGTCTTATTGATTCTCATTTCTTACGCGATCGGGCAGGAACAAAGAGGTCCGGCGGTTGTCGCACTTGTGATTGGCGCTACCTCCTGGCCCTGGACGACGAGGTCGGTTCGTTCTCAGGTTATTTCCCTGCGTAACCGTGATCATGTGAACCTGAGTAAGCTTTCCGGACACAGTCTGATTCGGATTATTCTTACGGATATCCTTCCCTATATTGCTTCCTATGTCGTTATGGCGCTGATTTTACAGATTTCATCCGCCATTCTGGCAGAGGCACAGCTTTCGATGATCGGCCTTGGACCCAGCACCACAAAGGATGCGACTCTGGGTCTTATGATGAGCTGGGCGATGCTTTACTCGGCACATCTTAATGGTTCCTGGTGGGCATATTTCCCGGTACTCTTGATCATCGCGCTGATATCATTCTCGTTGAATTTGATGAATACCGGTCTTGACCAGGTGTTCAATCCCACTTTGAGAGATTAGGAGGACAGATATGGGAAAGAAGATCTTAGAGGTAAAACACCTAAAAACAAAATACATAACCAGGTTTCGAGAAAATGTCTATGCGGTTGACGATGTATCACTGTCAATCGAAGAGGGAAAATCCCTTGGTATTGCGGGAGAGTCCGGCTGCGGCAAGTCAACCCTGGCACTCAGCCTGATGGGGTATTATTTTCCCCCGCTTCACTATATGAGCGGCGACATCATTGTCGACGGGAAGAACATATCAAAGATGGATCCGGATTCCATCCGTAAAACCATCCTGGGAAATGAAATCGCATATATTCCGCAGGCAGCTATGAATGCGCTGAACCCGACGCAGAAGATCATCCGTTTTATCGAGGATGTTGTACGGGCGCATGACCCGAAGGCGTCAAAAAAGGATATCCGGGATATGGCTGCAAAGAGATTTGAGCTTCTTGGTTTACCTGCCAATGTGCTGGATAGGCATGCGGTTGAGCTTTCCGGCGGTATGAAGCAAAGGACGGTAATCGCCATCTCAACCATTCTTTCTCCAAAGGTTCTGATTGCCGACGAGCCGTCGAGTGCTTTGGATGTGACTAGCCAGAAGATGGTGATTAAAATGTTAAAGAATCTGATGGAGAAAGGCTTCATTAAGTCGATGATTTTTATTACGCATGAGCTTCCTCTTCTTTACAATGTGACGGATGACATTATGGTCATGTATGCCGGACAAATCGTAGAGAAGGGTACAGCGAAGGAAATGGTATTTGACCCGATTCATCCTTATTCCAAGGGTTTAATGGGCTCGATCATCGTGCCCGAGGCAGGAACCCGTGATGTCAAGCTGACGGCAATTCCAGGAACTCCTCCGAATTTAAAGAATCCACCGCAGGGCTGCCGTTTTGCGGAAAGATGTAACTATGCAACCGCCGATTGTAAGTTTGGCACCATAGCCGTTAAGGAGTTTGGAGAAGGAAGAAGCTATCGTTGTCGTTATGATGTGGATAAGCTGAAGGAGGCATATGTAGATGAGTGAGATGAAAAGACCCATATGTTTGAGCGGAGAGGGCGTTACCAAGGTATTTGGCCTTGGGGAAAAGAAAACCGTTGCGGTAGATCATGTGGATTTTAAGTTCTACGAGGGTGAAATTATATCCATTGTGGGGGAATCCGGCAGCGGCAAAACGACGCTTGCAAAAATGCTCCTCGGCCTTCTAAGTGTGACCGACGGGCAGATCTATTATCAAGAAAAACTACGGGATATTCGTAACCGGAAAAAGAAAAAAGAATATTGGAAGAATATTCAGGCAATCTTTCAGGATCCATTCTCCTCCTTCAATGTGTTTACCAAGATTGATACGGTGCTTTTAGACTGTATCAATATGCGTGGGGGCAGGCATCTTCCAAAGGAGAAAAAGATAGAAATGATAACCGAAGCTTGCAGCTTTGTTAATCTGAAATTTGCAGAGCTGACCAATAAATACCCGTTTGAGCTTTCCGGCGGACAGATGCAGCGTCTTATGATTGCCCGCATCTTCCTGCTAAAGCCGAAGATACTTCTGGCAGATGAGCCGACCTCCATGATCGATGCCTGCTCCCGTGCCACGATACTGGATATGCTAATGAACCTGCGCAACGAAATTGGCATGACGATTCTGTTTATTACGCATGATATTGGTATTGCATATTATATATCCGACTCAGTATATATCATGGAGCATGGTAAATTTGTAGAGAGCGGTACCGCGGATGAGGTAATACTGCACTCCAAAGCGGACTATACCAAACGCCTGATCAGTGACGTTCCAAAGATTTATGAGGAATGGGACCTGACAACGGTTTGATCAATAGAAAATAATAATACGAGTGTCATAAGTCCTCTTAAGATTTTGATGCTTCTATTCCTGTTCATAGTTTATATGGCTTATGACATTTATATCAGATCATAGAGAAGTTGAAGAGGTTCCTTAACCTACCGTAGTAAGGGTTTGTTAAGGAACCTTTTTAATTCTGGAAAAGGACAAAAATAATAGATTATTTTGATCAGGTATGGTATTATTTACAGGAAGGATTTCTAGTACCTGAAAAACAAATATTACAGATTAAAAGAGGAAGTAAAACAAATGATTTATTATTTATTTGACATGAGCAATCATAAGTACATAACATTTATAGGGATTATCTTTGCATTTGCAGTTACCTGCATCGTATTATACAGTTTAGGTAAATTATTACCGAAGGATATGGGAAGGGATTTTGCCCATGACGGAAAATTATCCGCAGGAAAGCCAAGAGGTGCCGGATTCCTGTTTATCATTACATTTATTGTTTCTGCATTACTATTTATCCCGGTTCAGAGGGAAATTATTGTATATTTGATCTATACAGCAGCGGCGATGATTACCGGATTTCTCGATGACTGCGCAAAAGCACCGTGGGGAGAATATAAAAAAGGTTTTTTGGATTTGATCATTGCAATTGCACTTGCGGTATCCTACCTAAGATTCAACACGAGTACAATTAATCTGGAGCCGTTTGGCAGCAATGTGACGATACCTCCGTTACTCTTTGTAATTCTAGCCGTGATCCTGATATGGGTATCGATTAATGTAACGAATTGCTCCGATGGTGTGGACGGCTTGTCGGGATTTTTATCTATCATCACCCTTATGACGATCTTTTTCATCTGTGAAAAGAAGGAGATTGATTCGGACTTTGGTCACCTGATCCTGCTGTTTTGTATGTGTATCCTGGCGTATCTCTGGTACAATATTACGCCGAGCATTATAATGATGGGGGATGCGGGATCAAGAGCGATGGGTATTTTTATCAGTATTGCAATCATTAAGAGCGGCAGTCCGTTACTCTATATACCGGTTGCCTTTATGCTGATTCTGGATGGAGGTCTGGGTCTTCTGAAGGTTTCTCTACTGCGGTTTTTAAAAATCAGAATCCTACGTAATGTTAGAACACCTCTCCATGATCATGTAAGAAAAGTCTGGGGATGGTCCAATACACAGGTGATGTTTCGATTTGCTACGATTCAAGTATTAATTTCGATCGCTGTTATTTATATGATGCTGATTATTTATGGATAACGGATTGAAATATCAAAGTATTCCTAACAAAGCGGCTTCTTCCATTTGCACAAAGCAAGGAAAAATTTAAGTAATAGCAAACAATATTTTAATGCGCAACTGTTTGAAGTCGTTGGTACTTAGTGTCTGCTGAGCAGACCTAAAGTTATTGATTTTACTGACTTTTGCGGCGTTTTGTGGTAAAATAATAGCAAGGAATTTAAAGAATTTGAATCTTTTTCTTGCAGTTATGATGAATATTTCACCATGAAAAGGGG
>SVEA01000070.1 GCA_015057615.1 Lachnospiraceae bacterium
ACTTAGACCACGTATTTTGTGGTCTTATGTACCACTACGTACTTCAACCCAAGTATTGCGTTTTCTGCAATGCTTTGCGGGACTGCGCGTTGCGAATGAAATTTGTTTCCTATTACTTAAGGGTTACCTTGATTAGTGCAAATTGAGGAAGACAATTTGTTAAGAAGCTTTTGATGCTCAGATCATTGATAAATAATCGGAAATAAGAAAGAGTTTCGCTTGCGAAAATCAAGCGCCGAGCGCGGCCAGCATCGCTGGCAAAATACAATACGTGCGAGTGCGTCATCCCAATGCGAACTATGTTCGCATTGGAGCATTTTTTATTTAATAGTACGAACTTTCCTATTCAATAAAATACGCTTCTGATTACTTGCAGGCTTTAAAGAAAGGCAGGGTCATTAAATATGGCGAATAATCCATTGATTATTCTTACCGGACCTACCTCGGTAGGGAAAACAGCATTGTCCATTCAACTTGCAAAATCGGTGAACGGTGAGATTATATCCGCCGATTCAATGCAGGTTTATCAATATATGGATATCGGGACAGCAAAAATCACCCCGGAGGAAATGCAGGGAATCCCGCATTACCTCATTGATGCATTTGCTCCCAATGAAGAATTTAACGTTGTTAAATTTCAACAATACGCAAAAAAGTACATCAAAGATATCCAAAGCAGAGGAAAAATCCCGATTCTCGTCGGCGGGACTGGCTTCTATATTCAAGCAGTGCTCTATGATATCGATTTTACAGAAAATGATATTGACCCCTCCTATCGGCAGGAATTAGAACAGATGGCGAAGGAGAAAGGGGCGGAGCACCTTCATGCGCTTCTTCAGAAGGTAGATCCCATAAGTGCCGAAAAGGTCCATCCCAATAATATAAAACGGGTGATCCGTGCATTGGAATATCATAAATTAACCGGGGAGAAGATCTCCGAACATAATGAAGAGCAGAGAAATAAGAACTCCCCTTATCAATACCGCTACTTCGTATTAAATAAAGATCGCGCCAATTTATACGAAGGCATTAATCTGCGGGTTGACCAGATGATGCAAAACGGTCTTCTTGCGGAGGTCAAAGAATTAGCCGAACGCGGGTATACGAAGGATCTGGTCTCTATGCAGGGATTAGGCTATAAAGAACTGCTCGCTTTCCTGGAAGGGGAAGGTACCCTGGAGGATGCCGTTGAATTAATTAAGAAAGAGACCCGTCATTATGCAAAACGCCAGATAACCTGGTTTAAAAGGGAGAACGATATCATCTGGATCAATAAGGATGATTTTAAAGATGATACAGAAATTTTAGCCCACATGTTGAAATTATTGAAAGAGAAGAATATAGTATAAATTGTCCCATATGCCATAAAGCATGTAAAAATTGTTTATGATCATTATTTGATGCTTACCGGCAATATAGTAAGAACAACAAGAAGATTTATAGAATAAATGTTTTCATAGATTTATCGCTAAATCGTACAACATAAACTAATAATTACAGTTTATAAAAAGAAGCCATAAAAATCAAAATTTATGTTGACATAATAATATTATGTCAACCAGGAGGATCATTGTGCTTACCGAAGAATTAAACAGCATTTATCAAACAATGGGAATTGACAAAAAAGTATTGGAGTATTCCCAGGAGATAGAAAATAATTTAAAGGAACGTTTCGTCAAAATCGATCGTATCGCTGAATTTAATCAGCTTAAAGTTTTAAAAGCAATGCAGGAGAATCACCTGAGTGATATCCATTTTGCAGCAACAACAGGCTATGGTTATAATGATATTGGTAGAGATACCTTAGAAAAGGTATATGCCGATATTTTTCACGCTGAGGATGCTTTAGTCCGTCCGCAGCTAATGAGCGGCACCCATGCGTTAACCGTAGCTCTGGCTGGGAACTTGCGGCCGGGAGATGAGTTATTGTCCCCGGTCGGCAAACCCTATGACACCTTAGAGGGCGTGATCGGAATCACCGAATCCCGCGGTTCCCTGGCGGAGTACGGCATTACTTACGCGCAGGCAGATCTTTTGCCGGACGGAGGCTTTGACTGGGAAGCCATTAAGGCTGCGATAACCCCTAAGACAAAGTTGGCAACCATTCAGCGCTCCAAGGGCTATGCCGATCGGCCGACGTTATCCGTAGAACAAATCGGTGCATTAATCAAGTTTTTAAAAGAACAGAAACCGGATATCATTTGTATGGTCGATAACTGCTACGGAGAGTTCGTAGAAGCGATCGAACCTACCGATGTGGGCGCTGACCTCTGCGTAGGATCTCTGATTAAGAATCCCGGTGGCGGACTTGCACCAACCGGAGGATATATTGTCGGTCGTAAGGAGTATGTAGAAAATGCAGCATACCGCTTAAGCTCCCCCGGTCTTGGCAAGGAAATCGGAGCAACGCTGGGACTCAATGCACCCTTGTTCCAAGGCTTATTCCTATCCCCGACTGTTGTAGCGAGTGCTTTAAAAGGAGCTATCTATGCAGCAAATTTATATGAGAAGCTAGGCTTTGGGGTTCTGCCAAACGGAACGGAGGAGCGCTATGATATCATCCAGGCGGTTACTCTAGGATCCGCCGAAGCGGTAATTGCCTTCTGTGAAGGAATCCAGGCAGCTGCTCCGGTAGACAGCTATGTAACTCCGGAGCCATGGGCAATGCCCGGCTATAACTCTGAGGTGATCATGGCTGCCGGTGCTTTCGTGCAGGGATCCTCCATTGAGCTTTCCGCGGATGCCCCCATCAAGCCTCCCTATAATGTATTCTTTCAGGGCGGGCTGACCTGGCCTCATGCAAAATTTGGCATTCTGATGTCCCTTCAGAGAATATACAAAAAGGGCTTAATTCGGTTATAAAGATACCTTACTAGTTACTGTTCACACATGGGCAAAATATATCATATGATTTCGACAAATGATATCCGATCAGGAGTATTTGCATTCGTTGGTACTTTGGCTCCGTATTTTGGAGCCTTATGTACCGCTACGTAATGAATCTTAAGCGAAAGCGTCTCCGATTCGGATACATTTGACGAAATCA
>SVEA01000071.1 GCA_015057615.1 Lachnospiraceae bacterium
ATTCTTCATTTCTTGTTTTCTTCTAAGATGTACAGATTCCGAATCACCTCCGGACATATCGATATCACATAAAGTAACATCATTGTTAAATGTATTAATGATTCGGCTGCACCCAATCCATTCATCATCAGAATGCGGAATCAATATAACAATCCTCCCAGTAAAATCAAACGGGTTAGCTATATTTTCTCTCAGCTTTCTTCGTTCTAACTTGACTTCACGTTTCCAGTTTATATCTCTTTTTATTAATCTGAAAAATGATTTTGTTTTTCTTATCAATATATTCATTTTAGTATCTCCAAATATAGTTCCATATGCTTTTGTGCAACACTTTCCCAAGAAAAAAACCGTTTAATGTTTTCTTTCATGGTTTCGCTTTTTGGTTTTTTCATAGCATTAATTACAGCTGTTTTTATTGAATTTATATCATCGGGCATGAATAATTCCGCTTCAGTAAAGACGTTATAATCCAATATTGGAAGCGTTTTAGAAACAGCAAGATTTGCTCCCGCCATACCACCTTCTACTATAGTCAATCCAAAAGTTTCACTATAAGATGGAACTATAAGTGTCTTACAGTTTGCATATGCAGATTTTATTAATTCCGATTTATGATCCACCCATCCAAGAAAATGAAAGTTTGAATACGGCTTTGCTTCCTGAATACATTTTCTATAATAAGAAGCTCCGGAATGGTTGCCTCCTCCAATGAAAGCAGTTTGAATGCCCGTATTTTTCAGAGCTCGAATGACATTCAATTGATTTTTATTTTCATCAAAACGGCCTACAATAAGCGCATATTCGCTATTTCTATCAATGCATTTATATATTGAACTATCACAATCATTTATCCAGTCTGAGCCATTAGGTATAATTCTTATTTTTTCCCCTGCGACTTTATAATGCTTTTTTACAAAAGCAGCTTCCTTATCTGTTTCCACAATTACAGCATCCGCCATACAAAGAATCTCAAATAGAAGTTTGTATGTAGTTGCCAAGGGCAGCCTATTTATGTACCGATACAAATCTATTTTCCATCCATTTAGAAGATTTATAACCGAAGAAATAACTATCTTTTTTCCTGCCGCTTTGGCACACCTTATTAATGCATAATTCTCTATATCCAGCATAAATATATGCAAAATATCACAATCATTAATATTGGATTGAAATGCATTAAAGCAAGAAACATCAATTCCTATGTTTTGCAGCGCATTTGCTGTTTTCTCTACTCTAATTTGCATTCCCCCAGATTTATTCTGACAAACCGTGTTGTAGCTTTGTATTAATACCCTCATTGTATGATATCCTCCGCGATTTTCTAAATGAATAACAAATTCCAACAAACACCCAGAAAGTGTCAACATCCCAAAATGTAAGGCTAAACATCATTGGAATAAATGATAAAACAAACATAGTGATCACAAAAACTCTTTTTGAGGAATCTGAAAACCCTATCATTCTAATTATACTGGCTAAGATTAACAGTAGAATAATAAACAACCCCACAAATCCAAAGGTTACTAAGACATCCAAGATAAAATTATGCGCATACTGAATTGATGTACTTTCTAAATATCCAACACCGTACCCAAACATCGGTTTGACTGCAATCATTTTCCATACTTTTTCCCAAATACTAATTCTTGATCCAAAGATAATATCACCACCGCCGGATTCTATAATACGTAAGGTTGTCAATGCATAGCTTTCCAATGACAATATCTTTGCTATTTTAACAAATATTTTCAATAATTGTATGCGGAATAACATTATAGTAACTCCCAAAGTCACCATAGTAAAAAATCTGCGTGCTAATCTCCTTTTATCCTCTCTAAAAAATATATAGCTTACAATAAATAGTACTATTCCAGAAAGTGCCGCTCCCTTATTTGCGCATATAAACAGCTCCACGAAAAACAATATCATCGGTATAATAGCTGTTTTCTTTTTATAATAATGATATTGCAATAAGCATCCAGCAAATGCAGGAAGCATTACCCCATAACCAAATATCATATACCCCCCACTCCACCGGTAATGAAAGAAAGGGTCTACAACAAAAAATAATCCAGTTAAAATAGCTATTATGCAATAATTCTTTAATACATAATTATAATCAACTACTGCTGATAATAAAAACAAGGGTATAGCTCCATGTATGGTAAATCTATATATTATATCAGGCTGTACTCCATTGTTTCTTATTAAGTAATCAATTATAATACAAAAATATACAATAAATGCAATAAAAACAAATGAGCTATAATAGTTCGTGCGCCGAAATTTAAATGCATATAATACCGAGCACAAACAAATGATAGCTGCAACTATAAACAAAATAATTGTTGAATAGTCTTGATATTTGTGTGTTATTGGCTTTAATAATGTAAATGCAAAAAAGTTAAACGCAAATAGAAACTCATTTACTTTTGACCTGTTTCTCTTATGTCTAGATTCCAATTCTTATCCCTCTTTTTCTATATCTGTACAATTAATATATATACGCATTAATTATTAACCAGATAATCAAAAAAATATCTTATTAAATCCATATTGAATTTAACAGGCATTTGCTTGACTATTTTGCAATATAAACGAAACGCTCCTTTAATGTCATGAAATTTCAAATATTCTAATAAGACACCCCTATATCTATATGAGTAGATATTTTTTTTTGCTCCTCTTTGCTCTGCCTCGCAAGCCTCAATCATATCTTTATAAGAGTCCAAATACTGCTTCATATGTTCTTCGTTAATGTTCCCATTAGATGCTGCATTTGAACGATCGCTGGTATCAAATTTAACCAAGCATTCACTAATAACACCTATTTTGCCACCATTTTTAAAATATCTTAGTAAGAATCCCGCCTCCTGATGTCTCTTTAAATTTTCATCCCATCCGCCACATTCAATAGCATCATGACGCCACATCATAATCACATTTGTATATATCAAATTTGTTCCGCTGAGCAACTCGAACGACATATTGCCATGCTTTTTTGGTATTACAATTCCGTCCCTATCCCATCCACAATAAACTGCTCTATTTTCAGTATTTTGTAAAAGATATTTTACCTGCTTTTCAACTTTATCCGGCAAAAACCAGTCATCATCATCCAAAAAACATACAATGTCGCCATCTGCATGATATATCCCGGTATTTCTTGCTACAGCTCCGTTTTTGTTTTTATCATGTCGAATATACTTTATCTTTGGATTCTCCTCATATGTAAGCATTAATTCCTGGGTTTTCTTTCTCCAATCAGTATACGGGTCATTGTCATCCACAATAACTATCTGTATATTTTCGTATGTTTGATTCAGCACAGAGTCAATTGCTCTTGACAGCATATTGGAACGCTTATATGTTGGCGTAATAACACTTACTAATGGTAAAGCTCCCTCATCATTCATTTCAATTGATTTTTCATCTAATAATTTTTTCAATTTTCTACTCCAACATTTGTTTTTTTAAGTAATCCTCAATATTACATTTTATTACTCGTTAAGGTACTATTTTCAGCCTTCTAACATATACTTTAATGTCATTTACACTTATTATATCTTTATCTTTTCTAAATGCATGACTGAATAATATATAATAAAAGAGGTTTAATATGCTCATAAAAGCTATTATCTTGGCCAATAAAACACTTTCTATTAAAGCCTTGAAGCCATGTTGAATTCTTTAAATGCAAATTTGCCTTTTTCAAGTCTGCTTTAATTTGAAGTAAACTACACCGTAGTTTACTTAATTGTATCACCTCCAACCCCATGTGTCGAATCAATTCCTGATCTGGATAATTCAATTTTTTCAAATCTAATACATTATTTTTTTGCAAATATAACCGCAAAAAGTATACAACCTATCCCAACCCCATCAAAGAAAGTTTCCTCTTTGCTAGTATCTTCTCATATAATGTACTCTTCATAAATTTAAACCTTCTTTTTATATTTCAATTTCTTACAAAACCCAAATAGAAGATTTCTTACAGTCAAAAAAAATGAAACAAGACCGTTTTTGCCATCCGCCTCTTTAAAAAGTCTATAATGCCATTTTATAAGTTCTCCATACCCACGATTGCTAATTGAACCATTTCTTTTTCGATATTTAGCCATAACCTTCTTATAAAGATAACAATCTGATTTTCTACAAATCTTAAGCCACATAGCATAATCATTATTTTTCTTGATATCAACAATTCGAATGTCACCAACCACGTTTCTATCATACATCACTGTTAGACATCCAGGCCAACAATAATTGTACATTCCAATCTTAGTAATTCTTTGCGGGCCTGATACTCTCACACCTAGAGACCTATCTGCTTCATCAATCTCTTCGTACTCTGTATATGAAAATGAGCATGGTTTCTTAAGCATAAAATCAATTTGATTCTTCAATTTATCAGGAAGCCACAAATCATCGCTGTCAAGGAAAGCAATCCACCTTCCCGTTGCCTTTTGTAAAGCTCTATTCCTTGATACCGCCGCTCCACTATTTTTATTATTTTTATAATAGCTAATACGCGTATCTTTTAAGAACGGCTCAATTACTTCGCCTGTACTATCTGTTGAACAGTCATCCACAATAATGAGTTCCCAATGGGGATATGTCTGTTTTTGAACACTTTCTATGGTTTCAGATATATATTTTGCAGTGTTGTATGATGGCATTATTATGGAAACCAAATCATGCATTTTTACTAACCCACTTTCATTATTTCAAATATAAATCACTAACACTTCTTTCCAATACTTTCCACTTTTATATTATGAACCAAATGATTGTTATTTATTTTCTTGGGTATTTCTCTAAATGGATATAATATTTTAACCGCCACAGCTAACATAAGTCTATATACAATGTCTACTTTCCATATGCTTTCCTAACCCCACAATACTTCTCAAGATCGTCTTGAAAAGCCGTTTCGTATGATAACATTTCTTGAGCCATCATAGATATATAAAAATCTTTTGATAAACGAGTTCCTAAATCGTCAAGAATACGATAAATTATTGTTACATTAACAGCTTTTTTCTTTCTCAGGTATCGTTTTTAAAACATTGAAATCTATATATGAAGTATATTCAGTAAGCAGTGCATATCCAGCTAAACAATTAGTTTCATTATCAAAAGCACATAAATCAAATATTATCCTAGCTTTTTCAATCGCTTTGATAAAACTATTACGCTCTATATTTAGAGGATGTTTTTTGGATAAGCTAAATATGCAACTACTTGTATTTCAAATATCTCATTCGCATAATCAATTGGATTTATCATTTCAACTTTGAAGTTTTTATCTCCCTTGTTAATTTCATATCTTCTCTTAGCTTTCAACTTGGAAATATCAAAAGGAATCATTTTTTATTATATACTACCACTCCGTTTTATGTCCACAATCAAAGCTTGATGTCCAACGTGCCAATAATGGTTACCTTCCCCTGTATTTTAAATACTTCAGCATTTGTCGAAGATAAATTTTACTTCTTCATGTGGTGCTATAGTTGATATCATTGCATGGATATAGTGTCTCCACTCATCTATTTGCATGATGCTTCCTCCAGTAGCTCTTTTGCTCTCATCTGTAATCTATCATATTTATCTTTGCTAACAACTCCTGTTTTTAGCAGATGATCTCCCAAGTCCTCTGCTGATGCCATATTCTCTTCAGTAATGCCTTCTTGCTTTATAAAAGCTTTTATAACAGTCTGAAGAATTATTGTTGCATCTTTCAAAAACGTAATTTTTTCTATGTATTGTAAATCATAGTTTAATTTGTTTTCCCAACTAATTGCGTTTCTTCCATTAATCTGAGCCAAACCACTGAGTCCTGGTCTAACTAAATGTCTTCTACGCTGTTCTTTCGTCATAAACACCATATCCCGCACAAGCTGAGGCCTTGGCCCAATCACAGCCATATCGCCATTTAAAATATTAAACAGCTCCGGCAATTCGTCGAGACTGCTATTACGAAGTACAGCTCCGAAGCGGGTCAAACGTACTTCATCTGGAAGTAAATTTCCACTTTCGTCTTTCTGATCCGTCATCGTCCGAAACTTATAGAGTGTAAAGATCTTCTCATTAAACCCCGGTCGTTGTTGTTTGAAAATAACTGGTGATCCTAATTTTATCCTTACTAAAATAGCTATAACAATTAAAACAGGTGAAAGCACAATTATTCCCAACAAAGCACAATAAAAATCTATTGGTCGTTTTATATATCTCTCATAGAATGTAATTTTTCTAAAGCTTTTTCTTTTCATAATTCTCCAATAACACTAAACCGACTTTATAAAAAAGTGGATTTAATAATCTCAATCACAATATTTTGCTGTTCTTGTGTCATCTTATTATCACTTGGTAAACATAACCCCCTACAAAAAATATCCATTCCTACATCTAAAGGCTTTCCATCTTTTCCAATAGAGCCACCACTTATATATGCATTAGTCTTAGCTCTACCATTACCTTCACGAGTTACAAATCCATTCATTCTATAAATAGGTTGCATATGCATTGGTTTCCAGATCGGACGACCTTCTGCTTTATATTTTAATAGTGTTTCTAGAATTTCTGTTGGACAGCTTTTTTCTACCTCTCTAACATATAAAGCTTCCTGTTCTCCTCTAATTTGCTTACACATGCTCTCGGGATTAATCAATATACATGATAACCAAAAGTTTGGCTCAGAGTTTTCTGCATCATAAGGATTCATCTTTACTGGTAAATCTTTAAATCCTTCTTTATATCTTTCGTAGATTGCCTTCTTTTGCGCAATATGCTCTTCCAGATATGGATACTGGCCTCTAACAACACCCGCAATAACATTACTCATGCGGTAATTATAACCCAGTTCCTCATGCTGATACCATGGAGCATTTTCACGCGCCTGCGTAGACCATTTCTTAACTTTTTTAGCCGCTTCTTCATCGTTAGTAAGTAACATTCCACCAGAAGAACCTGTGATGATTTTATTTCCATTGTAAGAAATCGCATTATACTTTCCAAATGTTCCTGTCTGAATGCCTTTATAGGTAGCTCCCAAAGACTCTGCTGCATCCTCAATAATCACTGCACCATGTTTATCACAGATTGCCTTAATTTCATCTACCTTTCCTGGGGTACCATACAAATGTACAACTACCACAACTTTTACCTCTGGATAGATTTCAAAAGCTTTTTCCAAAGCAACAGGATCCATATTCCAAGTGTCATATTCTGTATCAATGAATATTGGCTCTCCACCTTCATAAACAACTGGATTTATAGTTGCAGCAAAGGTCATATCTGAACAAAATACTTTATCTCCATGTTTTACTCCTGCTAATTTAACAGCCATATGCAATGCTGCAGTACCCGCTGAAAGAGCCACAGCATATTTACAACCGATTTTTTCACATGCCAAACGTTCAACTTCATTAATGTTAGTACCTACAGTTGACATCCAATTTGTCTTATAAGCTTGTGTCATATATTCAAGTTCCGGTCCGTGCATCGTAGGAGAGCTCAACCAAAGGGTTTTCTCAAAACCTTCAATTTTTTTTGACATAGTGTTTTTCCTCTTTTCTTTGT
Organism: Lachnospiraceae bacterium; assembly: GCA_015057615.1. Classification (GTDB taxonomy): domain Bacteria; phylum Bacillota; class Clostridia; order Lachnospirales; family Lachnospiraceae; genus Mobilitalea. The sequence continues at coordinate 7,582 of SVEA01000071.1, forward strand.
CCTAATTCCTAATTCTGCTCAAGTCATTTATACCAATGTTTCTACGCATACTATGATATCAATCAGTCTTTTTATTGTTTTTCTATACATTATATAAATCTCCTTAATGTATTAAATATTATTAATTTTTTATATTATTTCTTCGGTATATAAGTCGGAACGATTTCTTTAATCATCCTTCTTATCTCCGTAGGCTCTGCTAAGCAAACCTGATTTAGATCCTCTAATTGTCTTAAGAACTTTTCTTCATCAATCTCAATCGGTTTTCCTATATGTATCAATTTATTTTCCGTATCCTGCATACCCTCTTCATCCATCAGAAGCTCTTCATACAGTTTTTCTCCGGGACGAAGTCCAGTGAATTCAATATCAATATCATCATAAGGTTTATAACCGGATAATCGGATCAGATTTACCGCTAGGTCAAGTATTTTAACCGGCTCTCCCATATCAAGGATAAAGATTTCTCCGCCTTTTGCATAGGCACCGGCCTGTAGTACTAAGGATACCGCTTCCGGTATGGTCATAAAATACCGGATAATATCCGGATGGGTTACCGTCACAGGACCTCCAACTGCAATCTGCTTCTTGAACAATGGAATAACACTGCCATTGGAACCTAAGACATTACCGAACCGTACTGCTACAAATTCTGTCTTCGAACGTTTATTATAGGTCTGGACGATCATTTCACAGATACGCTTGGTAGCACCCATTACATTGGTTGGATTCACTGCTTTATCCGTGGATATTAAGACAAATCGTTCCGCTCCATATAAATCTGCTGCCTGTACTGTCTTCCACGTACCAAGTACATTGTTCTTGACCGCTTCGTTCGGGCTGACTTCCATCAGCGGTACATGCTTATGGGCTGCAGCATGGTATATAATATTCGGATGATAGGTTTTAAATACATAATTAATTCTGGATGTATTACGTACGGAACCGATCAATACAACCAGATCTAAATTCGGATATTTCTTTAATAGCTCCTGCTGGATATCGTAGGCATTGTTCTCATAGATGTCAAAGATAATCAGCTGCTTTGGTTCATGAGCAGCCAATTGCCTACATAGCTCACTTCCTATGGAACCTCCGCCGCCGGTTACGAGGACAACCTTTCCCTTAACATATCCCATAATGGAATCCAAGTCAACTTTAATTGAATCTCTTCCAAGCAGGTCTTCTACATCTACCTTACGAAGCTTACTTATGCTTACCTCTCCGTTCATGAACTGATACATGCCTGGAAGTATCTTTAATTCACATTCTGTCTCCTTACAGATATCTACGATCTCACGAATGATTTTTTTGGATGCAGAAGGCATTGCAATCATAATTTCATCGATCTGATACATGCTTACACATTCAATAATGTTGTACCTTGTCCCAACTACTTTAATTCCTTGAATGTAGCTTCCCTGCTTTGCAGGATCATCGTCAATAACACATTTGACTGTAATATTCCGGATATGATCACTAGTTACAATTTCTTTAATCAAGACATTTGCTGCATTTCCTCCACCGATGATCATTACCTTCCTCATATCACCATGATTTCGTCTTCCATGGAGCCTGGAGCGTAGAAAGCGATAGGTGAAACGGCTTCCTATTGCCAGAAGAAGCAACACTCCCCCATATAGGAAATAATAGCTTCGGGGAACCGGTAAATGAAGTGCCTTTAATCCAAGAAACTGTATGATAGATGCTACAACGCAGGCAGAGAACACATTCTGCATCTCAACAACCCCAGCATAGCGCCACAAGCTATGATACATACGAAATAGATAAAATATAATTAATGTAATTATAATATTAATAGGTAAGTATGCCCAGACAGATTCAATAAACTGTGGGTCTACCTTGCCCGGTGATAGATCATAACGTAGTAATAATCCCATTGCATTGGAGAACATAATAATTACAATATCACACATAACTAAAAAGAATCTTCTTATAATTAATTTATTATCGATTATTTTTCTTACCATTTCTTTTGTTCCTCGTTCTATAATTATATTTTTCTTAATTCCGCGCGATTTTGCGCATCATGGAGTTAAGCTTGTGAATTCTATAAGCACAAACCCTATAATTAGATGAATTAATAATTTTAGTTCTATTACATACTAAGGCCCATAATGCCCGCTTTGCGGCATCTCAAAAACCCGGAAGAACAAGGTGCGAGCATCCATATGCGAACTTCGCAGTTCTTCCCGTGTGAAATGTTTTTCTTCACACTACACACTGAAAAAGAACCTTGCAAATAGAAGCTGCTGCCTCTATTTATAAGGCTCTTTTTACTAGTGAAGAATCTGATTCTCTTGCAGCATTTGATTCAGCTTTTCATGATACTTCAGTATTCTCTTCTTATAGTTCTCTCTATATGTACTCCGATCTTGTTCTGTCATATGGATATATTCATTATAATCCAATTCGGTCTTTTCCAGTTTAGCACCACAATGAAAGCATATAGCAGCAGGTTTTCTTGACACCATTCTAAAATTATAACATTTCGGACATATAAATATTCTTAACATGCTACCAATCTCCTCCCTACTTATGCTTATCGATTTTATTATACTATGTATGGGGGAGAATGTAAACCGATTATCAAAAAAATTTGTACTTTTTTGCTATTTTATCTTCCATATATTTCTACCATGCCAATTTTTAGATATAATTAGTAATGTTTATACTTATGCTTCTCTCTTAATTTGAACAGGTTATCACAGATAAAGAAGTTAATAATATCCCTGCCACAGCGAATGTAATTATTGCTATCATGTTAATGATCTTATGGTTTGAAACTCATATCAATATTGCGTTTATGAAAAGAAATAGTTTTTTATAATAACGGCACAGATGATTGCTAGGAAAGAGCTAAGCAGAGTTCCCACAATATATTTTTCCGCAAATTGCTGATCCTCCAACTGCTTATACCTTGCCAGGCTCTTGGCCGCAAGTACAAAACCGATCGTCCCAAACTGCCCGATAATTCCTAAGATAAATATGATTTCACGCTCTAAGATGCCGATTACCGAACCGGTCTGCGGATTATACTCTGCTATTATAAGATTGGAAGCTTCCCTATGTAATCTCTCCGTCTCCTCCGACAGCTTGTTTAGTACCATTTTAACAAGCAGAGATGCTGGCTCTGCGCAGATAAGGATACCAAGAAGAACCGACGTCTCACGGCTTATGAAGGAGAAATCTAACCTTTTCCCGAAGAGATTGGCATACTCTCCCCCTTTCAAACCAAGGAGGAAACACCCGCCGAATAAAATTGCAATGTGAAGGCACTGATCCACTAACAGCAGGAATATATCATGTCTATGCTTTGTTTTATTTTCAATCCGGATTTTAGCTGAATCTATGATTTCATGGATTACGCCCATGCCAAATACCAGCAAAACAAACGGAAGAACTTCTTCCTTCGTAATTACCACAGAACAAAGAAACAGCAAAGACAGCATATAATAGATGCAGTGCTTTCGTAATACTCGCTTATCTTTTTTCTTCTTCGCCGCCATTTTATCGGACTGAACATAGAAATCCCCAACCAAATGCCCCATCAAAAGTAACTTATAGATCATTTCAGCACTCATACCTTTCTTTAAAGTCTGCAAACTTTAACAACCATGCCTTTCGGCATAAGTAAACTATTTTACACTAACGCCCATAATGCCAATTGCAGCAGTTATATGTGAACTTCGCAGTTCTTCCTGTGTGAAGATATTTTTTTCTTGGCACTACCCTTCCCTATAGGTCTTCTGAATGTACTGCAATGCCATATAGTCCATATTTCGAATGAAAATGGCATTTCCCCGTTTCATGATCTTATCCACATTCTGTCTTGTCGTTCCGATTACCTCAGCGATATTACTTGACATATTCTTCCTTATGACCGTATTTTCCGTTTCCTCAAGAGTACCTGTGATGTAGATATTTTCTACAACCGTCAAGCTGGCGATATTCAATCCCTGATTTTCTCGATCGTTTTGTTTTCCTTGATCTTCTTGTTTCTCCTGCTTTTCTTTGGTTTCCTGATCTTTTTTGCTTTCCTGCTCCTTCTTTTCCTGCGCTTGCTTCTTTGTTCTCTTACCGATCGAAAAACTGGATTTTGTGACCGCTAGATCAATCAGCTCTTTTCTATTGTTGAAATCCGAAGTTTCTTCTACAAATGGATACATTACCTCTAGCAGGAATAGAACTTGGCTCTGTGTGATGTTCTGATGCAGGCAAAACTGCATGGAAGCATTCAGAAGATAGTTTCCCAATACGTCCTTTCTACTCCCGGAGCAAATGCGAAATCTCTGTGTCTGCATTCGATATACTTCATCAATCGCAGATCGGGCATTGTGGTAGACCGGACCGTCCTGCTCCGTAGACAGTCCTCCCTCCATCCTTACATTCCATTCTCCGATACCGATCCCGGCACGCAGCTGCACCGGATTCGCAAGAATGGACAGTAGCCGCAGATACCGAACGGCAGCCACCGTATTGGAAAACAAACCCTGCAGCTCATCCCCCGCACTAAATGTCACATCGAACACCAGATTTTTCTTAAATAGGCTGTTTAGCAGGGTAATGCATTGCGCCATATACTCCTGCAATTCATTCCGGTCGCGCAAATTATAAGCCCTGGATTGCTTAATATCTATAATTAAGGAACAATATTTTTTCATAATAACCATGCCCTTTCTTTACTACCTGTCCATAATACTGCCTTTCGGCATCTCATAAGCCCGGAAAAACAAGGAGTGAGCATCCATATGCGAACTTCGCAGTTCTTCCGGGCGAAGATGTTCTTCCTTCACACGGCCCATACTTTTCGGGCATAAATCCTGAAGAATAGCAGTTTTTGCTATTCTTCAAGAGCCTTACATTTAAGCAAGGCTTTAGGCTCAGTGGGTTTTTTGCGAGACTATTCACACTGCCGCTATCGATAGTATATCGAAAGCGCCGTACAATTGCAACCATCTTCGGTTGCTTTTTATATTTGCAACCAATTCCGGTTGCGCAATACCGCGCCGCAGCTCTACTGATCCGCCGAAAACCATATCCTCCGTGGCAATGGGTATCCCCTTGGGGATAATGTGCAGCTTTATAAATGATATAAATGCAGCTTCACAATCAACATTCCGAATCTGGCAGCAATATCTTCGACAGCCGCTCCATTGCTTCCGGCAGTTTACTGCTGTCAATACCGGAATAGTTAATCAGAATCGTATGATCGAACCTCTCATCTGGGGTATGTAAGTATTCGGACAGGCAGGATATCTTGATATCCGCCCCGGCAGCAGCCTGAACGATTTCCCGGTCGCTTCGGTCGGTATCCACCTTCAGAAGAAAATGAAGTCCGGCATCTTCCTCCCGAATTTCCACAATATCATGAAATCTGCTTTCTTCGATCGCTTTTATTACGTGGTCCCGCTGGGTCCGGTAGAATTTCTTCATACGGTTGATATGCTTCTCAAAGTACCCGCCGGCAATAAATTTTGCTAGAGCATACTGCTCAAAGCTTGGAACCGTACAGGAATAGAAACCCAGCTTTTCACGGTAGACTGGGACCAGTCCGGGCGGAAGAACCATGTAGCTGATTCGGATGGATGGCGCGATACTTTTGGAAAAGGTATTGATATAGATAACCCGATGATTTTCATCGATACTTTGCAGGGTCTGGATCGGTCTTCCTGCAAACCGGAATTCGCTGTCATAATCATCCTCGATAATATAGCGGTTCTTTTGGGTATTTGCCCAGCTTAGCAACTCCTGCCGCCTGCCGATCGGCATAACGATACCGGTGGGATAATGATGGGATGGCGACAGGTGAACGACAGAAGCATTACTGTCGCTTAACTTGGCAGCCGACAGCCCATATTCGTCCATATCGATATAGCGGCAGGAAACATCATTGCTTTTATATATTTTCGCAATTTTCTGATACCCCGGATTCTCCACCGCATAGATATGGTCTCTTCCCAAGAGCTGAATCAGCAGATTATACAAGTACTCGGTTCCGGCGCCGACGATAATTTGATCCGCGGATACCGACATCCCCCGAAAATGGTATAAATATTCGGCAATCTCCTCTCTTAGCTTATCCACTCCATTGTATGGGGTTGCTTTTAAAAGTTTTGTATCTTGTTCTGACAGGACCTCCCGCATGAGTTTTGACCATATGGAAAACGGAAAATGCGCCGCACTGATGCTGTTACTTTTTAAATCGAAAAACCATTGGCGCTGTGGCTGCGGCTCTGTCAATTTGGCAGGCATGGCTTTCTTCTTAAAGGTAGGGGGGATACTCTCCTCCAGAGCGGATACGTAGTAGCCCCTCTTCTGAATGGCATAGATATAACCCTCTACGATCAGCTGTGCATAAGCATTTTCCACCGTGATCACACTTACTTTTAAATGCTGTGCCAGGCTTCTCTTTGACGGCAGTTTTTCCTCCGCCTTTAAATTGCCATGCAGAATATCCGACTTGATGCATTGATACAAATAATCGTACAAAGGCACATTTCCCCTGTTCGCAAAACTGTAAGTCAGCATGGTATGACCTCCTATCGTTACTGTTCACACCCCTAACAAAGTCTATAATATGATTTCGACAAATGATATCTGATAAGGAGTATTTGCATTCGTCGGTACTTTGGCTCCGTATTTTGGAGCCTTATGTACCGCTACGTAATGCAACTAAGCGGAAGC